>JAIFLC010000141.1 GCA_020049295.1 Bacteroidota bacterium | reverse complement strand
GATGGGCTACACATGGCGAACCCAATATGATAAATGCTCACCCACATTATTCACAGTCTGAAGAATTAGCGTTAATACACAATGGTATTATCGAAAATTATGCAGTTTTAAAAGAAGGATTGAAGGAACGTGGATTCACTTTTTCAAGCGAAACAGATACTGAGGTTCTTATTCAATTAATCGAATTTATAAAAAAATCGAACAAAGTAGATTTAACCACTGCTGTTCAGTTGGCATTAAATCAGGTAGTTGGTGCTTATGCTATTGCTGTTATTGAAAAAGGTCAACCCGATATTCTTGTAGCTGCGAGAAAAGGTAGTCCATTAGTTGTTGGCATTGGTGATGATGAGTTCTTTTTAGCTTCCGATGCAACTCCTATTGTTGAATATACGAATAAGGTAGTTTATATCGGTGAAGAGGAAATTGTTACTTTACAACGTGGCAAAGAGATGAAAATAAAGACTATCGGAAATGTTGAAAAAACTCCTGAAATTAAAGAGCTAGAGTTGACAATTAGTCAATTGGAAAAAGGTGGTTATCCACACTTTATGATTAAGGAAATTTTTGAGCAGCCAAAAACCTTGGCCGATAGCATGCGTGGACGAGTAAATGTTGAAGAAAACAATATCACTCTTGCAGGTTTTATCGATAATAAAGATAAGTTTTTAAATGCTAAACGTATTATAATCACTGCATGTGGCACTTCGTGGCATTCGGGCTTGATAGGTAAATATGCCATAGAAGAATTTGCAAGAATTCCAGTGGAAGTGGAATACTCTTCGGAGTTTAGGTACAGAAAACCGGTTATTAATAAAGATGACCTGGTAATTGCAATTTCTCAATCGGGTGAAACGGCAGATACTCTTGCAGCAGTAGAACTAGCAAAAGAGCATGGTGCATTTATTTTTGGAATTTGTAATGTAGTTGGATCTTCAATTCCAAGAAATACACATTCAGGTTGCTACACACATGCTGGTCCCGAAATTGGAGTTGCTTCAACTAAAGCATTTACAGCACAAGTAACTGTACTTACTATGCTTGCTTTAATGATAGGAAAAGAAAAAGGAACCCTACCCGAAGAACAATATCTAAAAATTGTTGCAGAGTTAGGACGAATTCCAGAAAAAATTACGCATCTATTGAAACAAGATGCTAGTATTGCAGAATTTGCTAAAACATTTACTTACGCTCAAAACTTTATTTATTTAGGTCGTGGATATAATTTCCCAGTTGCTCTCGAAGGTGCACTAAAATTAAAGGAAATATCGTACATACATGCCGAAGGTTATCCAGCAGCAGAAATGAAACATGGTCCAATTGCATTGATAAGTCAAGAGATGCCTGTTGTTGTTATTGCTCCAAATGTAGGTATGTACGAAAAGGTTGTTAGCAATATTCAAGAAATAAAAGCTCGAAAAGGAAAAATAATATCAATTATTACCGAAGGTGATGTGGTAGTAAAGAATCTGTCGGATTATAGTATCTCAATACCAGAAACCGAAGAATGTTTAGTTCCATTGTTAGCTGCTATACCTTTGCAATTATTTGCATATCATATCGCTGTTGTAAAAGGTTGTAACGTCGATCAACCGCGCAATTTAGCCAAATCAGTAACAGTAGAATAGAACACAAAAAACCCCTGCGATAAAATGCAGGGTTTTTTGTTAATATAGTCTGTTGTTTTTTAATATAAATTTTATATCTCAACTTATCAAATTTTTTTGTTATGTGCGGAATAGCAATGATTAGGCTTTTAAAGCCATTGGATTATTATCAAGAAAAATATGGATCGTGGCAATATGGTTTGCAGAAAATGTATTTGCTCATGGAAAAGCAGCATAACCGAGGACAAGAAGGTGCTGGTTTGGCAACTGTGAAGCTTGATATGCCTGCTGGTGAAGAATATATATGGCGTGAACGTGTTGAAGGAAAAAATGCAATTCAAGAGATTTTTGCAACAATAAATAAAAAAATGGAGTCTGTTAGCAATGAAGTGTACAGTGATGCCTTATTGTCAAAGTCAGAATTACCATTTGCTGGAGAACTTTATTTAGGTCACTTACGCTACAGTACAACAGGTAAAAGTGGTTTGTCTTATGTTCATCCATTTTTGCGAAGACATAATTGGAAAAACAGAACCATGGTACTTGCCGGAAATTTCAACTTGACAAATGTTGATGAACTTTTTGAACATCTGACATTGAAAGGTCAACATCCACGAGATAAAGGTGATACATTTTTGATGTTAGAATCCTTAGGATTTAAGTTAGATCAAGAAGTTCAAAAGGAATATGATAAAGTTAAACAACGATACTCAAATGATATTTTAATAACAAAAAAAATTGAAGAACAACTTGATATTGCATCTTTTATAAGAAAATCGGAGCGTAGATGGGATGGTGGTTATGTCATTTGTGGAATGCTTGGACATGGCGATTCATTTGTGTTTAGAGATCCAAAAGGGATAAGAACAGCATTTTATTATGCAAATGATGAAATAGTTGTTACTGCATCTGAACGTCCTGTAATTCAAACTGCTATGAATGTTAAGGAAGAAGATATTCATGAGCTTAAGGCAGGTGAGGCAATGATAATCAAAAAAAATGGTGAAATTCGATTCGAAACAATTCGTACTGCTGATGAAGAACTAACGCCATGTTCCTTCGAGAGGATATATTTCTCGAGAGGAAGTGATTTAGATATTTATAAAGAAAGGAAGCAACTTGGAGCATCACTCGCCGAACCAATTTTAAAGGCAATAGGAAATGATATTGAAAATTCTGTTTTTTCTTTCATTCCAAACACTGCAGAAGTAGCCTTTTATGGTATGAAAGATGGTATAAAAGCTGCTACAAAAAAAGACATACGAGTTGAGAAAGTTCTTATTAAAGACATCAAATTGCGGACTTTTATTTCAAGTAATAATGAACGTAATGATTTGGCTACTCACGTTTACGATGTGACTTATGGCTCTATCAGGAGAGGTAAAGTTGATAATCTGATTGCAATTGATGATTCTATTGTAAGAGGTACTACTTTAAAGCAAAGTATATTGAAGATTCTTAATAGATTGGAACCTAAAAAAATTGTTATTGCATCGTCTTCTCCTCAAATCAGATATCCCGATTATTATGGAATTGATATGTCACGAATGAATGAATTCTGTGCTTTTAGGGCTGCTATTGCATTGCTCAAAGAAACTGGTAGACAAGATATTATTGATGACGTTTATGCCAAATCGAAAGCGCAAGAACATTTACCAAAAGAGGAGGTTATCAATTATGTGACAGAAATTTATAAGCCATTCACAGAAGAAGAAATTTCTCGAAAAATAGCTCAAATGCTAACACCTGCTGATGTTGATTGTCCGGTAGAATTGGTGTATCAAACAATAGAAGGTTTACATGATGCTTGTCCAAATCATAAAGGTGATTGGTATTTCTCGGGTAATTATCCCACTCCTGGTGGAACTCGAATGGTTAATCAGGCTTATATTAATTATTATGAGGGGGATGATAAATAATCATCTCAGTAATTACTAATTATTTATTTTGCTATAATTATTAAAAAACCTCCCTTGTGCTTCACAGCAAAGGGAGGTTTCGTGTTTATAAAACACATATAAAAAGTGACTGCTTCACACTACAGTCTGCTTTTATGATTTAAAAAACACTTATTTCATAACTTGGTTCTTCTACAATTTCAGGTACAAGTTCAGTATAAACTACTTTGCCGTTTTCATCAACTGCTACTACTGCGCGCGACATTAATCCTTGTAAAACGCCATCAACCAATAATACACCATAATCTGTTGCAAAACTATTATATCTAAAATCCGATGCCGTAATAACGTTTTCTAATCCTTCGGCTCCACAAAAACGACCCTGTGCAAATGGTAAATCTTTAGAAATACATATTACAACTACATTTTCTTTTTCCGAAACCCATTTGTTGAATTTTCGAACTGAGGAAGCACAAGTTCCTGTGTCTAAACTAGGAAAAATGTTAAGTAATACTCTTTTTCCTTTAAAATCACTCAAATGAATCTCTTGTAAACTGCTGTTTACTAGTGTGAAATCTGGCGAGATTGTACCTACTTCTGGTAAATTTCCATTTGTTTGAACATTACCACCTTTAAATTTTACTGTTGCCATAAATGTTATATTTAGTTTAAAATTATTCAGTTATATGTGCTATAACAATGGTGTAGCTTATTTTGTTTATATTTGCAGTAAAATTTTTTTAATATTTCATGCCAAAATATACTACTATAGTAACTTGTTTTATTGTATTCATGTTTTTTATATCATGTAAAGATAATGATGAATACAGAGTTGATAGTGATTTTCTTGTTTATCTCGAAAGATTTGAAAAAGAAGCCGAAAAATATGGATATAATTACAACTTCGAGTCTACGGGGTTAATAATTGAATATGCAGATTTAGATGATAACACTGCTGGTTTGACACATTACGAGAACCCAATTAGAATTGAAATAGATAAAACATATTGGGATGCCTTAAGCAAGAAAGCTGGAGCAGACCTTATGAGAGAGGATTTAATTTTTCATGAACTAGGGCATGGTTTGTTGAATAGAAAACATCTTAATACTACCTTAGAAAATGGTGAATGGAAGTCGATGATGTGTGGCGGTGATAAAATTGATGACAGGTCGTGGAATATTAACTATCGGGGTGTACGCAGAAACTATTACTTACTTGAACTTTTTGATGAAAAAACACCTGCTCCCGATTTTTCGAGTAATAAATTATTAGTTGACACCTTGGGTTTTAAATCTCAATTACAACTCAATTTTAACAGTCCTTCGCAAGCTGGATTTACGTTAAAAGATACACTTCAATATAAAACAAGTTTAGATTTAAGTACTGGCAGATTTAAATTTGAATCCAAAATTGATAAAGCAATAATTTATTCTTCGGGAACAGGAATAGATATTCAGTCTGATTTCTCATTTCAACTTACTATTGAATTTCCAGAAGGTGATTCGAATGCTCAATATGGTATTGTTTTTGGAACTATGCCTTCAAAATCCAATAATTATCCAGAGTCTGTAGAGTACCTAACCATAAATAATAAGCAAAAATTCTTTATAGGAAATAACTCTTGGTACAGTTTTTATACTGAATTATCAAAGAGTAATATTAAGATTGGAGGAAAAAATAAATTGAAAATCAATAAGGTAGGGCAAATGTTGTACTATTTTATCAATGATGAATATTGCTATTCTACCGAGATCGAAGCCACAAACCCAGGCAATAACTTTGGTTTTTTAATACCTCCAATGGGAGTCATTTATATTGATGATTTCAAAATTGCTCAAAAATCGAAGTCCTTAGTGCCCAATTTAAATAAACAAATCAAACAACTTAATTTCGAAAGTACAATAAGTACTACATTGAATCAGCATCAAATATTAAAAAAATAACGCATGTCTAAATTCACGATATACCAAGTATTTCCTCGCCTTTTTGGCAATTTTAATGAAACAAATAAACCTCATGGAACAATAATTGAAAATGGTTGTGGTAAGTTTAATAGCTTCACATCAAAAGCACTATCTGAAATTAAATCACTTGGAATTACGCATATTTGGTATACTGGTGTTATTGAACACGCCACTCAAACCGATTATTCTGCCTTTGGAATTTCTAAAGATGCAACTGGAATTGTAAAAGGAAAAGCAGGTTCTGCTTATGCAATAAAAGATTATTATGATGTTGACCCCGATTT
>JAIFLC010000029.1 GCA_020049295.1 Bacteroidota bacterium | reverse complement strand
AGATTATTCGGTTTTGGTATAATTCTTTTCATTAATAAGCAATCCTGCCTCATTATACATTTTCCAAATACCGGATTTTATTCCATGTGTATATTCCATTTCGTAGCGCAAAACTCCATTTTCATCCCAGATTAGCCATATTCCATCCTTTTCTCCGTTAGTATAATTCGCTTCAGCTAATTTCAAATTCTTCTCATTCCAGGTTATCCATGTTCCATGTATTTGCCCTTCTTTGTAAGAGCGCTGTTCGTTTTTTACACTATTTTCAAAATAGATATTAGTTAATCCATCCTGTAGGCCATTTTTCAAGCTCATTTCTACATGTAAACTGCCATTTTGATAATACTCTTTATAAATACCGGTAAATGGGTTGTTTTTATTATCAAGATATTTTCCGTCTTTTTTAACTATATCCTGCGAGAATACATTTGTTGCAACCAATAAAAACAGGACTATATATACTAAAATTTTTTTCATATTTTTTTTTTGATAATTGATATTACTATTTAAAACTAATATACGCATTTTTTATTTTAACGTTACACACATACATTAGTACAATAATTATTCCAATAAAAATGCTATAATAATTCATTTTTTATTACGCAACTTGGTTAGAACTTATAACTAATACTAAAGCCATAACTCACACCTTCTTCTCTAAGTTCATAATACTGATCTTCTGCTTGATATGATTCGTAAACGGTCTCAGTCTTACTATTCAAGATATTATTTACTTTTATACCAACACCGATTCCTGTTTTAAATTGCTTTTTAATATTCAGATTTAAACTATGGAATGGTTTAATATATACATCGGGTCGGTCTTTAATACCAACAATCTGTAAGGTTTTTCCCTGCACATTGTAGTATAATCCAGCTTCTAACTCTTTCCAAAAACCAGTTGTACCTCCATCGTAAGCAACACCAATATTTAATAGATAGGGCGACTGTCCTGCCATATCGCGATACTCCTCAATTACTTGACCCGTTCGGGCAGACAATACTCTCGAATCGTATTCTGATTTGCTTCGTTTAACTTTAGATTGAACATAGGTGAAATTTGAAGTAAAATTTAAACTTGTAAGTGATTCACTAATAAAACCAAGATTTTGTCTTAACTCCAATTCAGCGCCTATTACTGTACCATCACCCACATTTCGTGGTTGTATCTGAATCTTTTGTGTAGAAGCAAATTGAATCATCTCAATAGGATTACTAAATTTCTTATAAAACCCACTTAAAGAAACCATCTGCCCATTACTATGAAAAAACTCCCAGCGCAAATCAAAATTTTGTATATCTGTGCTTACTAAATTACCATCCCAATATATAATTTCATTTCCATTATTATCAATCCCTTTATCATTGGCTAAACCTCCAATAAACGTAACTCCACTTATGGGGTCAAATATCTGAGCATATGATAATTCTTTAAAAGATGGACGTGCTATCGTTTGAGAAAAGGAAAACCTGATATTTTGTTTTTCAGTAACATTATAGATAATATTTACTGAAGGGAATAAATCTAAATCGTTTATTACTTCTTCATTATTAAGAACCTTATCTCCTTGTTGGTTTCGTCCTGTATAATGTTGAATATAGTTTTCAGCACGAACACCAATTATTGCTTTTATATTTTTTAGGATATTCATTTCTGTTGAGATGTATCCTGCGATATAATTAACATCAGCATTGTATTGGTTTGAGTTGGCAGGGATAAAACTAGCCTCATAGGTTGTACCTCTGCCGACATCTCCATTATATGGCCAAAGGTTTTCATCCTGAAACAATTCATTAGGATCGCCTGTTAATGGAATATCGCGAACATTTATAGCAAATGTCTGAATTATAAAATCTCTCTGTTTGTAGGTATATGCTGCTCCAAATTTAAGTTTAGCTTCCTGCTTATTTAAACTAAATTTTTTAGTAACATGAGCAACACCACTTAGGTTAGTTTCTTCTAATTCTCTCCACGACCGTTCTGGAAAACCAGATTCGGTTCCAATTACCAGATCATTCTGAGTTGCTCCATAAGCGTATCGTGTAAAACGGATATCAGGATCTTCTATTTTTGAGATTGTTGGAGATAGCTTCCAATTTATCTCCCATTTTGAATTATTGTACGAATGTTTTCCATCAATAAAGAGATTTGTTAACGAACGTTGTGTATAATATAATGCATGTTGAAACGCATCGAACTCGCTACCTACGTCTCTGCTTGTAAAATCGAAAATACCTGCTTTCGATTCACCATTCTGTAAATGAATTAGATTAATTCTATATTTTGATGTTTTTGTTTTTATTGCGAATCCTGCTAATCCACTTAAAAAAACATTATTAACTCCATAATCACCAATACGTTTGTCGCGTAGTTCTAATTCGGTTATGCCTGGATCAGAGGTAGCAAGTCCATATCGGCCAAATTCTGCATTCTGAAAAAAATCAGTACTATTTTTATATGAAAATGCAATGTTGTAACCAATAGTATATCTTTTTATAAGTTTCTGATTGCCAAAAGATATTGCCAAATCATAATCCATAAAACTGGTTTCTTTTTGGGCAGCCATGGTTTTTCCGAAACCATCCAAAATACTTCTGTATCTGGCGCTTGTTTCGGTATTAATATAGGTTTCTGCATATTGTGGAATATCTGATACTGCAGGGATAGCTCTAGTACCATCGTCAAATCCTAAAAAATCAGTACTCCCGCCTTCGTAAGTCAAATAATCGCTATTAAAATGAGAGTTTGGATTATACCCTGCAGAAATAGAAATACTTCCTTTTCTTTCTTCAGGAAAATCTTTTAATTCGATATCGACAACACCACCCGTAAAATCGGCAGGCAATTCGACACTAAACGATTTGTGAACAATAATATTATCGATGATATTGGTTGGAAAAATATCCATTTGTAAGGTATTTCTGTCTGGATCAAGTCCTGGAATATCAACACCATTAAGGATGGTTTTTGTGTAACGATCGCCCAAGCCACGAACATATACATATTTACCATTCGTTACAGATACTCCGGTAATCCTTTTTACCGATGAAGCGGCATCTGAATCGCCTGTTTTCCGCAATGTAACTGCAGAAATACCATCGAACAAATTTGGCGATTTTTGTTTTAATGCAAGAAGAGCCGTTTCAGTATTACGAATAGCCTTTGCAGTAACTACTGCACTTGCTATTTCGAAAGTAGCTTCCTTTAAGCTTATGTCGTTTAACAAAGTAACATTATCTTCACTTACTTTAACATTTTCCATACTGACCGTTTCATACGAAATAAATGAAACACGCACATTATAAACTCCCGGAGCAACTGAAAGATTAAATTTTCCATCAAGATCTGTTATTGTTCCCCGTGCTAATTTTTCAATATATATTGTAACCCCAGGAAGCGATTCTCCCGAAACCCCATCGAAAACTGTGCCTCTTATTATCCCATTTTGAGCATATATAGATGAACTAAGCGACACCAAAATAAGCAGAACTAAAAATTTTAAGTTACTCATGATTTTTTTATTCTATTTTAATATGAAAACCCGCAGGGATAATCCCTGCGAGTTTATGTTGTTAGATAATTATGTTAGTATATTCTTAAAAATCTGCTAATTCACCAGCAACAGCTGCCCATGACCATGTATTGAATACTGATTTTGTTGCACCTACTGTATTTGTAGTTACAGCAGTAACAAAAGCATCGCTTCCTAATTTAAAGAAATCAGTAACCACTGTTGATTCAGGTAATGTAACCTGTAGATTTGCAAAAGTACATGTATAAACAGTTGGTAATTGATCAAAATCTTGTCCTGCCATAAGACCAAAGAAATAGGTGTTATTCATATCAACATAGGAGTTTGCATCATTATCAACTAATCCTTCTGCTTCACCGGCATATACAGAACCATTTATAATGGTATGTTTTGCAGCCATTGTGCCTTCTGGTCCATCTAATTCGAAACATTCATCACCAGGATTGATAACGATAAAATTATCTAAAGTACCTGACCAAGATTGATCTGTGTCGATAGCATCATCGCCTGCATTCCAAACAAGAGCATTCGTAACATTTACAGTTCCGCCAAACCACTCAATTCCATCATCCTGATTAGCAATAACTTCAACGTATTCAATTGTAGTTCCTGAACCAACACCACCCAATGTTAAACCATTAATTTCGTTACCTTCGCCAATGTTTGCACCACCATGACGGATAGATACATATTTTATAATACCTGAATTATCATCAGCTACATTACCACCAAATTTACCATTATTATCATCTGCAGGAATACCTTCAATTGAGGCTTCTATTCCATCACCCGATACAGAAATTGGAGCTTTGCCTAAAACAATTAAACCACCCCATAAACCATTTAAGTCGGAATCTAAATTGGGGCTGGCAATCTGGCCTGGTTCAATTTCATCAGCAACAGAAGTAAAAATAATTGGTTGAGCAGCTGTTCCTTCAGCCATAATTTTACCACCACGTGCAATTAATAAAGCAGTTGCATTTGATCCAGTACCGGCTTGTCCTTTTACAATAACACCAGGCTCAATAGTTAATGTTACACCATTAACTACAGCTATACGGCCACCTAATATATACACATTGCCTGTTTCCCAAGTTGTATTTGCTGTAATATTTGCAGTAACTGTAAACTCGGTTTCAATTATTGGATCATTATTTTCATCATCATCGCAAGATGTAAACCCAATTGTTAATGCTGCCAATAAAACAGCGGTCATTTTTAAATAGTTTTTCTTCATGTTTTTTTTTGTTTTATAAAGTTTAAATTGATTTCAAAAATTTACACTACAAAAAAACAATCCTTATCTGTACAGAATGTTATGTTAATTTTAATCTTAGATTAATAAAAGGAAGCTAATTTTATTATTTTAACGGAGATTTAACAATGAGTTAAAAAATAATTAGGGCATCAAATTAAAATATATTGTAAATTAGCTAATTAATTAATTTTAACATAATCTTAATGGAAACAAAAAAATACAAAATATTACTTGTTGATGATGAACCTGATATCCTGGAATTTTTAAGTTATAATCTCGAAAAAGAAGGATTTGAAGTACATACGGCTCAAAATGGAAAAGAAGCCATCGTACTTGCCAGAAAAATAAAACCTCATCTGATTATTCTTGATGTTATGATGCCCGAGATGGATGGTGTAGAAACATGTGACGCTATTCGAAACGACATTTCGCTTAAAAATGTGATTATCGCGTTTTTAACCGCCCGAAGCGAAGATTACTCGCAAATAGCAGGTTTCGAAGCTGGAGCAGACGATTATATTGCAAAACCTGTTAAACCTAAAGTATTAATAAGCAGGATAAAAGCATTATTAAAAAGATATAAATCCGATGAATTAAGTGAAAATAAAACCAATATAATTGGAAAATCAGGTTTAAAAATAGACCGTGAAAGATATATTGTAATTAAAGATGATAAGGAACTCAATTTACCTAAAAAGGAATTTGAACTTTTAGCTTTGCTTTTATCAAAACCCGATAAAGTTTTTACACGGGATGAAATATATTCATCTGTGTGGGGCGATAGTATTATTGTTGGCGACAGAACAATCGATGTTCACATACGAAAACTCCGCGAAAAAATTGGAGATAAACATATAAGAACAATAAAAGGAGTCGGTTATAAATATATTGATTAATAAAAAAACCCGCTAGGCGGGTTTTTTTATTCACTAATCCTCTATTTCCTGTAAATCATTAAAATCGCGCTGTGCTTTAACAAGATTGATTGACTGCAATAAGA
>JAIFLC010000048.1 GCA_020049295.1 Bacteroidota bacterium | reverse complement strand
TTAATAACTTACGAATAAGTAAAATACCTTCTTCTTCAGTTTCAGCAACAAAGTGAGCTACCCCTGATTTGGTTGAATGTACACTGGCACCGCCTAATTCTTCTGAAGTAACTGTTTCACCAGTAACTGTTTTAACCACTTTAGGACCGGTAACAAACATATAGCTTGTACCTTTTGTCATGATGTTAAAATCGGTAAGAGCCGGAGAATAAACTGCACCACCAGCACAAGGACCAAATATTGCAGAAATCTGAGGAATTACACCTGAAGCCATAATATTACGCTGAAAGATTTCGGCATAACCACCTAAACTTTTTACACCTTCCTGAATACGGGCACCACCACTATCGTTAATTCCGATTACAGGAGCTCCAACTTTCATTGCTTTATCCATAATTTTGCAGATTTTTGCTGCAAACATCTCAGATAATGAGCCTCCAAAAACAGTAAAATCCTGTGAAAAAACATAAACCAATCGTCCGTCAATAGTACCATAACCTGTAACTACACCATCAGCTAAATAGGTTTCTTTTTCTAAACCAAAATCGATACAACGGTGAGAAACAAACATGTCGAATTCTTCGAACGAACCTTCATCAAGCAACAATTCTAATCGTTCGCGTGCAGTAAGTTTTCCTTTTTCGTGCTGGGCATTGATTCTTTTTTCTCCACCACCCATTTTTGCTTGTTGGCGCAGATCCAGCAATTCTTTTATTTTATCTTGAATATTCATAATTATAAAATATTATTTAAGTTTTTTGTCTTCGCAAAATTCAGTTAAAACACCAAAAGTTGATTTTGGGTGTAAAAAAGCAATATCAAGACCCTCGGCTCCTTTACGTGGAGCTTTATCAATTAGTTGAACACCTTTTGATTCGCTTTGCTTTAGCTGATCTTCTATTCCTTTTACTGCAAATGCAATGTGATGAATCCCCTCTCCTTTTTTTTCAAGAAATTTACCAATAGGTCCTTCCGGATCAGTTGATTCAAGTAGTTCAATTTTTGTCTGACCAACTTTAAAAAAGGCTGTTTTTACTTTTTGGTCTTTTACCTCTTCAATATTATAGCATTTTAAACCTAAAACCTGCTCATAATATTTTATGGCTTCATCAATGCTTTTTACAGCGATTCCGATATGCTCAATGTGTGATATACTCATAATCTTTTTTTTTGTAAAAGTATTTTAAATCAATATAACAGACTAATAAATTTTGCTTAAACTGCTGATAAACATTATTGTTCTTTAACATAAAAAATAAATCTAGTAATTTTTAATAGGAAGAAAGACAAGTTAATAATCATTGTACTGATAACCAAACTTTTAAAGATCTATTTTCATCATATTTGGTTATTTATGACAAATATCAGTAATTTGGAGAAACGGAATTGTGTAATTACTTTTGCAAACTGGATAAAAAGTCTTTTTATCTATTTATAATCGACAATGAAAAATTATCTATATCATATCCAGCTTTTTCTATACCGCTTATTCATATTATTATTTGTTTATAGCCTCACAAGAATTATCTTCTACTTTTTCAATTATAGTTATTTTAACAGCATTTCGTTTTTTCACTTTTTAAAAATACTTTTGGCTGGAGTAAGATTTGATATTTCAGCATTGATTTATGCAAATATTCTGTTTATCATTTTAAGTTTAATTCCGGGTGAATTTAAAAATCGCAACTATTACCAGAAATTACTTAAGCTTCTGTATCTAATAGTAAACATTGTTTTGCTCTTAGCAAATATTGTTGATATGCGCTTTTTCGATTTTGAAAGCAAACGATTAACCGCAGATATTTTTACAAAAGAATGGATGGGTAATGATTTTATAACATTGCTACCGCAGTTTTTCATTGATTTCTGGTATCTTGTTATTATTTGGATTGCTTTTGGAATTTTATTGTTTTCAATTTATCCTAATCTTAAGAAACAAAATCTTCAATCAAATAAACCAACTATTAAATCGATCTTTTATCACGTTATTATTTTCATTTTATTTTTAGGATTTAGCCTTATTGGAGCCAGAGGTGGATTTCAACTAAAACCATTGCGGGTTATTCATGCAGCAAAATATATGGATGCAAAAAATATTCCTTTGGTTTTAAATTCGCCATTTACCATAATGAAAACTCTGGGAAATAAAAAATCAATTACTTATACATATTTCGATTGCGCAACTCTTGATTCATTATATTCGCCAATAACAAATGTAAATCCCATAAAACAGGTTAAGCCTAATGTAATTGTAATAATTCTCGAAAGTTTTTCAAGTGAATATATCGGTGGATTAAATAATGGAAAAGGTTACAGTCCATTTCTTGATTCATTAATGAAACATAGTTTAGTTTTTACACATGCCTATGCAAACGGGAAAAGGTCTATTGAATCAATGCCCTCAATTTTTGCTGGGATACCTGCATTAACTGATATTGCTTTTATTACATCAAAATTTTGTTCAAATAGTATTAACTCAGTAGCAAGCTTATTATCATCTCAAGGATACAAAACATCCTTTTTTCATGGTGGAAAAAATGGCACAATGGGTTTTAACGATTTTGCTAAATTAGCAGGGTTTGATGAGTATTACGGAATGAATGAATATAACAATTCAGCTGATTACGATGGTAAATGGGGTATTTATGACGAAGAGTTTCTTATGTTTTTTAAGGAAAAAGTTGATGGTTTTTCGCAACCATTTTTAACCTCTGTGTATACATTAACTTCTCACCATCCATACAATGTACCCGAAAAATATAATGACAAATTTCCAAAAGGAAGTTTAGTTATTCATGAAAGTATCGGATACACAGATTATGCACTTCAAAAATTCTTTAAGAGCATTCAAACAGCTGATTGGTATCAAAATACATTGTTTATTATTACCTCAGATCATACAGCTCAAGCTGAAAGCGACTATTATAATACAAAATCAGGGTCATATGCAATACCTATAATTTTGTTTCATCCAAACGATAGCAGTTTAATCGGGAAAAAAGAAATTGTGGTACAACAGACTGACATTTTTCCAACAATAATGGATTATATTGGCTATAACGAGTCGTTTATAGCTTACGGGACCAGCTTGTTAAATGATTCGGCCGAGCATTATGCAATTAATTATATAAGTGGAATTTATCAATATATTGAAAGCGATTATGTTTTGCATTTCGATGGCAATAAAAGTATTGCCTTGTATAACTATAAAGACTCATTATTAAAAAATAATTTAGTAAACAAAATTCCTGAACAAATCGTATTAGAGAACAAAATAAAAGCTATTATTCAATCATATAATGACCGATTAAATAAGAACCAATTAGTTATTTCGGAGAAACCAAATAAATAAACACATGAAAAAACTAAACCTAAAATATTATCTTCTAATTCTGTTAAGCCTAATTTTTTCTAATATAAAGATAGAAGCCCAAGAATTTAAATGGGAAAGAATTAATTTTTTAATTGGCGATTGGGTAGGTAATGGTGTTGGTATTGGAATAAAATCATCAGAGATTTCGGCGAGCTATAATTATTGCTTAAACGATCACTTTATTGAAATAAACAATCATTACGAACGTAAAACTTCGAATAAAAAGCAGATTGTTGAGATACGAGATGATTGGGGTATGCTAAGCTACGAAAATTCAACAGGAACCATTGCTTACAGGCAATTTAATACTGATGGCAGTTTTATCCAGTATGTATTAAATGATTCGTTATCAACAGAAGAAAACTTAATTTTTGAATCGGATAAAATTGAAAATTATAAACTAAATGCAAAACTCCGAATAACTATAAAGAAGGTTTCAGAAATTGAAATTACCACCTATTTTGATATTATGTTACCAGGTAAAACATATGTTTGTTATGAGCAAAACAAATTAATAAAGCAAGATTACTAAAAAATCAGGCCTTTAGCCTGATTTTTTTAATTGTGTCCTTCGTATTTGAATGACACCTTAACTTTAGCTCTGTATGCTTCAATCTTCCCATCTTTTATCTGCATATCCAGTTGAGAGATTTCGGCAATACGCAATTCGCGTAAACTTTCAGCGGCTTTTTTAATTGCTGCTCCAGCAGCTTTTTCCCATGATTCGGTACTTGTACCGACTAATTCGATAATTTTGTAAACAGAATCTGGCATAAACACCTCCTTGTTAAATTATATTGGTTTTATAGTAAACTACAAGATATGGATTTATTTACTATTTGTCAATTCATATTTATTTGAATTTTGATGGTTTTAATCAATTTATGCATTCAGTTTATCAAAATAAAATTATTTATATTCGTAAGGTTCTTAAATTTATACTTAATTTTAAAAGTCAATTCGTAGATTCAATAATCTTTAGATCAAAATAATTTCCTAATGGATTACAAATTCATAATAAACAGAGCCAAATCACTCATATTTAGCCCCAAAACCGGATGGGATAAAATTAGCCTCGAAAATAAAGAGTACAAAGATGTCATAAGAAACTACTTAATTTATATTTCTTTAATACCAGCGCTTGTTAATTTTATTGGTTATTCACTAATTGGTTACCGAGTTCAATTTGTAGGATATGCAACATCTTTTACTTTAGGATTGAAACTTTTAGTTTATTTCTATATTATACCGTTCATCTGTATTTATGTCACCACCTGGACTATTGATTATTTTGCACTAAAATTTGGTGCATTAAAAAATTTCGATAAAACCTTTGAGTTAATTACATATTCCTACACAGCAATTATTTTTATTGGTATATTAAATTTATCACCAGCTATGTCGCGAATGGTAAGTTTTTTAAACCTTTATTGCATTTATATCTACTTTTTTGGATTTCGTAAAATGATTAAAATAAAACCAGAAAAAGCTATGCCTTACTTTATTTTTAATGTAGTAGTAATAATTGCAATATACTTTTTCTTCTGGGTATGGCTTAAAAATGTAATAATTGTTAATCATAAGTCGTTTAGCATATAATGATAAAATATCTGAACAAAATCGCAATTAAATAGTTTTAGAATAAAAGTAATATAAAGGAGTAACCCCAAAATCCATGAAAGAAAAGAGTAGGGAGCGTTAACCGAAAAGCTAACGAGTAGGTAACTAAAAAAATCCAGATCATGAAGAAATTAAATGTACAACTAATCAGTTTTATTTTAGCTATTTTCTCAATAGCCCTCATTTCATGCGACGATGAAGAATCTACCAAAGAAAATAGTTATAGTTTTGATGGAGTAAAATATAAAATTGCCACTGGTTTCCTCGAAAACTATGGATCAACTGCTGTAAAAAATGTTGCCAGCTATAATCTCGATTTAACATTTTTCACATCAGGTATTACCTATAATACTATTAACGGTGAAATAACAGGAACAGGCTCATATCTGTATTTTGAAATGTTTTCAACATCAGGAAGTCAGTTAACACCAGGAACATATTCATTTGATTTATATGAAACTCTCAATTCTGGTACATTTGATTATGCCGAAGCTGGAATCAATTTTAACTTCTCAACAGAAACAGGCAGCACATTTGTAGATATTGTTGCAGGTACTGTAGTTGTTAAATTATCGAATACAACATACGAAATTACTATTGATCTTACTTCTACTGACAATAAAAAGCTTACAGGATATTATAAAGGAACGTTAACTTATGTTGACTTATCAGAAGTAGCAGCAAAAGATGTAAGTGGAAAAATACTAAAAAAATAATATTGGAATTTTAAGAATCCAAAGCTGCTCTTTGAGCAGCTTTTTTTATGATTATAAATTATTAATATAAATTTATAGATAATACTAAGTTTTTAA
>JAIFLC010000135.1 GCA_020049295.1 Bacteroidota bacterium | reverse complement strand
CATATTCTCGTCGGCAAAAACATCTAATTTTGAAGGAATTGAAAGTTTAAGTGTAATGTTCTTTGAATCCAACTTATTTTTAATCAATTCGATATTTTCTTTAATAACCAGAACAATATCTAATGTTTTAGGATTAAATTTTATCTCACCCATTTGAGATGTAGACCAATCTAATAAATTCTCCAGCAAGTTATACGTAGTTTGAGATAATTTATTAAGCTCAGATATAAAACCCTTGGTTTTTTCCTTACTATAATCTTCAAGATCAGTTAACACATAAGCAGTTGAATTTAAGAATGTGCTTATTGGGTTTCTCAGATCATGAGCAATAATTCTAAAAAATTTATTTTTTGTAGCATTGCTTATTTCGAGCTGATCTTTCTTTTTCTCTATTTCTTCTTTCTGATTTTCGAGTTCAATATTCTTTGCACTTATCCAATCATTAGCATCTTTAAGATGTTCGGCCTGAACCATAATTTCTTCATTTTGCATAAGAATTTCCTGAGTTCTTTCCCTAACAATTCTTTCAAGGTTTTCTTTTTCTTTTATTAATCTATAGGTATAAATTTTCACTACCAGAATAATAAATAATATTGAAATAAGGACATAACCTATATATGCCCATATAGTTCTATACCAAGGAGGGAGTATAACAAACTCATAACTTGCAATATCACTTTCTATCTGGTAGAGGTTTTTAGCTTTTACTTTAAATACATATTTACCTTCGGGCAGATTGGTATAAACTCTTTTTGTTTCTGAATTCCAGGTAGACCAATCTTTGTCATAACCTTCTAAATAACAGCTGTACCTATTTTTTGACTCATCATCATAAAAAGGGTTTGCAAAATTAAAGATTAATGAGTTTTCTTTAAACGGTAAAACGACGTCCATTTTAACGTTAGGTTCAGGATTCAGATATAAATCAGTATTATTAAGATTTGAATTCTTTTTACTAAAATTTGTTCCGTAATACACAATAGAGTCTCCAACAGATACCTGTCTGATAATTGCAGGAAATACATCTAAATAATCTCTGAATTTATTCTTATTATAATTCAACAGGCCTCTTGTTGCACCCACCCAGATAGTCGGATCATCATAATTGGTTATATAATCATCAGTAATAATTTCATCAGTAATTCTATAACCAGATAGTGTATCCTCGCTATCATAATTATCGGTATAATCATATTCTTCGAATCTATTATTACTGCTATTAAATTTACAAACTTTGCGATCGGCAACAAATAAAAATCCTGATTCTCTTTCAATAATCTGTAAATCTTGAACGGATGGCAGCCCAGATGTTGTATCGTATAAATTCAGTTTATAAGGCTGTTTATTCAGGCTTAAAGGATTTTCAACACGAAACAATCCTTTAAAAGGAGATACCAGCCATAAATTACCTAACGAATCTTCCTTTATATCCAGAATTTGATCCTTTATTCCAAACATCATCCCATGATTCACCCAAATCTCATTTTTATAGGTAAGCAGGTAGATTCCAATATTTGAACTTAAAAATAACTTTGTAGGATTTTTCTTATATTGGTATAATTTAAATGCAGATTTAATATCGGTAAGTTTTTGTGCTTTGGTTCCTTTAATTTGAAATAATCCACGTCCGGAAGCAAGTAAAAGTATCGTATTATTATACGATTTTAGGTTTGACATACTAGTAAGCTGCTTTTTTTCCGGTTCTGGCTGAAAATATAAGAAACCCCAAACTTGTTCAAATGTTTCATCAATTTGGTGAAAATAGGTATTATCAAAAATATGATCTGCTGATTTAATTGGAATATAATAAACACCTGCACCTGTTGCTGCATAATGATAATTATTTTGTGTAGCAACATCCGACAACGTTCCATGTATGCCCATTTCCTCATTCCAGTAACGAAAAGGTGAAGTAATTTCAACCTGGCAAATTCCATTATCAAGAGCTAACCATAAGGATTGATTATTTTGATAGAAAAGGTAAAACGAAGATCCCTTAATCCCAATTGATTTACTATCAATCACATCAGCCACGTTCCAGTTTTGATCAACGACAATAATATTTCCAGTAACGCTTCCCAGAGCTAATTGATTATTATGAATCTTTACGCCATGATAAAATGAATGCTTAATAAAGTATTCACTAATTATTTTAGTTTGAGGAGAAATCTCATTAAATGATTTTATTGTTACTTTCCCTTCTATATTCTCATAAAAGAAAAATCCGTCTGATCTTGTGCAAATCAGAAGTTTGTTACCAATAGGAAAAATTGAGTGAATTCTTATATCTGAAAAAAAATCTCCTTTTTCAACTAATTTTAATGAATTGTCATCATATTTTAATAATCCTTTGCCCATTTCTTGAACATACAAAGAGCTATTTACTTTATAAGTTAGATAAAATCTTTCCTTTTCGCTTTCCCAGTATTCAAATTTATTGTTATGGTACAAAAACAAATACTTGTCGCTTAAATAAAAAACACTATCAGAAAAGCAATTTATGTCCCATATTTCACCAAAGTCAGCATGATCTTTATCTATTTTTGACATTAAAGAGTGATATATTAGCTCGCCTTTTTTATCGGGCAATAAACAACCCATTTCACCAAAAGCACCAACAAATAAAACGTTATTTTTATCAATAGCCAGACAACGCGCTGAGGAGTTATTTGCAACACGGATAATTCGCCATGAAACTCCATCGTATTCCATAACACCCAATGCGTTGCCAAAATACAAAACACCTCTCTTATCTTGGGTAACTGACCAATTTTGTACACCCCCTTTATAATCCTTTGGAGAATAATACTTAGATAAAATCAACCCTCTTTCTTGTGCACTCACCTTTGTAAAAAGCAATAATGCAAAACAGGCTATAATGATATGGTACTTATTGGATTGATGCATTATTCTATTTCAAGATTATCCTGTTTACTTATTTTGCTTAATACTTCAAATACAGAATCTTTATATATCCTCCCTATGGGGAGTTCTGTTTTTCCTATTTCAATTGCAGAGTGACTATAAGCATCTATCTTATTTATTGCAATAATAAATGACCGATGTATACGTAAAAAAGCTTTAGCGCTTAATTTGTCTTCGAAAAAGCTCAACTGCTGCTTTGTAATTACTGTTTTGCAAGAAGTTACAACCTTTACATAATCTTTATTACTTTCGAAAAATAAAACATCATTAAGATTTACCTTAACCATCTTTTTATTTTCCTTAAGATATAGATACTCATTACTTTCCTCAGAGTAATCATTTTTATCTTTTGGGGCCAGTTTTTCGGCAATACGATTAACAGCAACCAATAACCTTTCGAACGTTATTGGTTTGAGTAAATAATCATCTACATTTAGATTAAAGCCTTCAATTGCATAATTTCTATTTGCAGTAGTAAATATAACGGCAGGATGAGATGGGAGAGTTTTAATAAAATCTACACCGGAAAGGTTTGGCATTTCAATATCTAAAAAAAGCAAATCAACCTCTGACTGTTTAAGAAATTCATAAACAGGAATAGCACTATCAAATTTTGCTAAAATCTCAATAAAAGGTATTTTTTTCAGATACCCTTCTAGTATTGTTAATGCTAATGGTTCGTCATCAACAATAACACATTTCAATTTCATATAATCCTTAATGTTAGGCTTTTAAGTCTTTGTTGATTATCTAATCCCGCAGCAATTTAGCAATTAATTTTAAAATATTTAACTATCCAGTCTTTAAATCTATTTGTCTGAATTTTATTTTTTCAGTAGAACATGATTTTTGGGGGTCGATTTTTGCTGTCTGCCGACAATCTGTTTTTAATTAATATATTGGTTGTAATTTTTGCAAAATTTACTCAATAACCTTAAATCTTTTTACACATGAAAAAATTTACCCTTTTAACTTTTGTTTTTTCCCTTTTCTTAGCTGTTGCTGTATTTGCACAGAAGGGATATGTTAACCCTGCCGCAAAGTATTGCGAAATGTTGGGTTATCGCTATGAAATAAGCTCAGTAAAAGGAGCTGGCGAAATTGGTATGGTTCATTTACCTGATGGTAGTATTGAAAATGCCTGGGATTTCTTTAAAGGAAAAGTTGCACAAGAGTTTTCTTTTCCCGCAAAGTACGGATATGACATTGAAACAGAAGTCGTTAAAGAAAACGGTTTTATTACCGAACGTGCTGTTTGTGTTCGCTCAAACAAAGGAATTGAAGAAAGAATTCCTTTAGCTGAATTTATGGAAATGGTTGGTGAACCTCTGATTACAAATGAAAACAGAAGTTTGACTGATTTTCACGCTGATGCGGAAGTTGATCCTAACTTTAAAGCAGCCAAAGCTCTACCAACATCTTTTGATTGGAGGAGTTACAATGGACATGCTTATATTGGAGGTCCACGTGACCAAGGAAGTTGCGGATCTTGTTATGCATTTGGCGCAACTGCAGCTGCAGAAGGTACTTACAACTTTGCAACTGGTAAATACGATAGTAATACATCTGATTTTTCTGAATCATATATCGCATGGTGTTTAGGTGCAATGTCAGCATATAGTAGTCACTTTAGTGGTTGTAATGGTGCTGATTATACCTACTCAGAATTACAAGCTTTGGTTGATATAGGTACAGTTGATGAATCTTATTTCCCTTATGTTACTACTGCGACTCAATCTTGTCCATCAGCAGCAACGAATGCTCCTAAAACTAAATTTAATAGTTGGAGCCGTGTAACTTGTTCTGACATTGATGCAATAAAAACAGCCATTATGACTTACGGCGTTGTTGATGCTGCTGTTTATGTTACTACTGCTTTCTCAGATTATTCAGGTGGTATTTTTTCTGATGCAAGTACAGCTTGCGCAACAAGTCCTTGCTACAACACTCCTACAAACCATGCTATATCATTAGTTGGTTGGGGTTATGATGCAACTTATGGTGACTATTGGATTTTAAGAAACTCTTGGGGAAGCTCATGGGGCGAAAGTGGTTATATGAGAATAGATGCTACTTCTGCTCGTGTTGCTTGTTCAGTTTGTTATATGACTTATGTAAGTGATGGAACAACAGCTCCTACTGTTACAACAAATGCTGTTTCTTCAATACTTGATAATTCTGCAGTTTGTGGTGGAAATATTACTTCAAATGGTGGTGCAACTATAACTGCAAGCGGATTAGTTTATGCTAAAACAACTGCTCCAACAACATCTACAGGTACTGTAGTTTCTACATCTCCCGTTACTACAACTGGTTCATATAGTTTAACAATGAGTGGTTTGACTGCTGGAACAAAATATTATGTTCGTGCTTATGCAACTAACTCAAAAGGAACAAGTTATGGAACAGAAACAAACTTTACTACTACAGGTACTCCTCCTATTACATATTGTACTTCATTAGGAAGCAATTTTAGTTATGAGTGGATAGCTAGTGTTAAGGTTGGAACATTCACTAATACATCTACAGGTGCAGGTTATTCTGATTTTACAAGCAAAACCATTACAATGGCTGCAGGTACAGGATATGCAGTAACACTTACACCTGGATTTGCAAGTACAACTTATAATGAGTATTGGAAAATTTGGGTTGACTTAAATGCTGATGGAGATTTTACTGATACTGGCGAACAAATTTTTGACGGTGGTGCATTAAGTAAAGTAGCTGTTTCTGGAACCGCAACAATACCAGCAGGAACGACAGCAAAAACAACTCGCATGAGAGTTTCTATGAAGTACAATGCAGCTCAAACATCTGCTTGCGAAACATTTAGTTATGGTGAAGTTGAAGATTATACCGTTGTAATTACATCAGGAACAACTGATACAC
>JAIFLC010000078.1 GCA_020049295.1 Bacteroidota bacterium | reverse complement strand
ATTTTGACTTAATGGAGAATGTTTCAACCTGCAAATCTCCACAGCAGATGATGGGCTCTTTAATCAAAACATTTTTTGCACAACAAGAAAAGATTGCTCCCGAGAAATTATTTACTGTATCAGTCATGCCATGCCCTGCGAAAAAATTTGAAGCTCAACGCGAAGAAATGACTCACAAAGGGATTTCGGATATTGATCTTGTGTTAACAACAAGAGAACTAGTTAATCTTATTAAGCTGTATGGTATAGATATTCAGTTATTAGACGAAGAATCAACGGATCATCCTTTTACTGTTAGAAGCTCAGCAGGAAAACTTTCTGCTGTATCGGGCGGTTTAGCTGAAGGTGTTATGAGAACAGCTTATTATTTATCAACAAAAACAGAATTAAGCGATTATAAAATCAATAAATTACGTGGCCCAAAAGAGCACAAAGAGATGAGTATTCGCGTTGGAGATATAAATATAGGCATTGCGGTGGTTAGTGGGCTGAGAAATGCTAAAAATCTTCTTGATGAAATTCGAAATGGCCGAAATGATTTACATTATATCGAAATAATGGCTTGTCCTGGTGGTTGTGTTAATGGTGGTGGACAGCCTTTTTGTTCTGATGATAAAATATTGAAAAATAGAACCAAAGCAGTGTATGATATCGATGAAAAGGACAGCTTAAAGGTTGCTCATAAAAATACAGAAATATTAAATTTGTATGAAAAATTTCTGGATGAACCATTAAGTGTAAAAGCAAACAAGATATTGCATACCAAATATAATGAACGAGATGTGTTATTATAGTAGTATAAACGAAAGTACGATATCATAAAACAATGAATTATGACCTTAGATAAGAAACAAGTGCTTATTGTTGATGATGATTCCGATTACCTTTTTCAGATGAAAATGCATGTTGAGAGTTTTGGTTTTGAGGTTATTACAGCCAACAGCCAGAAAGAAGCTGAACAAATTATTGAAAACACCAAACCTGATTTGGCAATAATTGATCTCATGATGGAGCGAAATGATAGTGGGTTTTCTCTTTGCTATAAAATGAAAAGCAAATATCCTGATGTGCCAATTATTATGGCAACAGCTGTTGCTTCGGAAACGGGTCTTACATTTGGTCTTAACACTCAGGCCGATAAGCAATGGATAAAAGCTGACTTATTTCTGGAAAAAGGGCTCAGAAAGGATCAATTGCTTAAAGAAATTAATAAATTACTTAAAATTTAATATCGAAACAATAATGAGTAAATTAGTTGTAATGGTTGTTGATGACGAGCCTGGAATTCGTTCAGGCATTCGCAGGATATTGGATAATTATGTGGTTAGTTTTCCATTTATGGAAGACGATATAAGCTTTGAAATTATTGAGGTTGGAACCGGTGAAGAGGCTGTTGAACAAATTAAAAAAAATCAAATTGATATTATTCTGCTTGATAATAAACTACCGGGAATGCAAGGAACTGAAGTTCTCGAATTTATTAATAAAAAGAACCCCGAAATTATTGTAATGATGATTACTTCTTATGCATCACTTGATTTGGCCGTAAAAGCAACTAGTCATGGTGCGTTTGATTTTATTCCAAAACCATTTACTCCGCAAGAACTTAAAGCAGCTATTGAAAATGTATCAAAACATGTTTTCCTGCGTGGAGTGACAAGAAAATTGAAGCAAGATGGAAAAGAAATAAGACATCAGTTTCTTTCCGTTTTATCTCACGAGTTAAAAGCTCCTCTAAATGCAATTGAAGGTAATCTTCGTACAATGCGCGAAAGAAAAGCTGGTGGTAATATCGAGGATTATGAACAATTGATAGATCGATCGTTACAGCGAATTAACGGAATGCGAAATCTTATTATGGATTTACTTGATCTGACCAAAATAAAATTCGAAAAGAAAACTGAAAAATTTGAATTGGTGAAATTGAAAGATATTGCTCAAAATGCTATTGAAACTATTAATCCTTATGCTGTACAAAAAGATATAAGGTTTACAGTACATGACGATGAGCATCTAATGATGAATGCTGATGCGGGTGATATAGAAATAATATTTAACAACCTGATCTCAAATGCAGTTAAATATAATAAAGAATCGGGAACCGTTGATATTATGTTAAAATATGAAAACGATAAAATAAAAATAAGTATTGCTGATAGTGGTATAGGACTTAAAAAAACAGAAATAGACCAACTCTTTAATGAGTTTTACAAAGCCGAAAGCGAACATTTACGACATGTCCAGGGAAGTGGGCTGGGATTGCCTATTGTTAAGCGAGTGGTTGATTTATATCATGGTGATATTCAGATAGAAAGTAAACCAGGCATTGGAAGTACATTTACCATATTATTACCTAAATAATGATTATGATAAGGGAATTGTGATCGGAAGTCAAATAATTTGATACATAAGATATTAGAAGTGAACTGTGAGATAAAATCTCAATACTTGAAACTTGAAACTTGATACTTGATACTAAATACTAAAAATCTGAACAAATGATTAAGTTACCGGAGAAAACTATTGGAAGGCTTAGTGAATATAGAAGAACCTTGCTAACTTGTTTGGGAAAAGGCAAAACTCACATATATTCGCACGAATTGGCTAATTTACATAACATAACTGCGGTTCAGGTTCGCAGAGATATTATGCTTATTGGTTACTCAACAACTCTTAAAAAGGGTTATGATGTAAAAGCGTTGATTAGTGTTATTTCAGGCCTAATCGATACAGACCAAGGTATGAATGCCGCTGTTATTGGTGTTGGGAATTTGGGAAAAGCAATTACCTCTTATTTTAATGGTAAAAGAACGAAATTAAAAATCGTTGCTACTTTTGATACTGATCCTGAAAAAGCCAACAGAGTAATTGCCGGCGTAAAATGCTATCCAATGTCGGATATAAATAAGTTAGTCAAAGATTTTGACATTCGAATTGGAATAATGACTGTTCCTCCTGAAAATGCAGTATCTGTTTCAGAATCACTTGTAAATGCAGGTATTAAAGGTATTCTGAATTATACATCAACACCATTGAATGTTCCTGCAAATGTGCATCTCGAGGAGTATGATATGATTACATCGCTCGAAAAAGTAGCGTATTTTGTAAAAGAAAAGAAATAATCTATAAACAATTGAAAGTCGTATTATTCTAAAATCTGAAGAATCTGTTTCTTTATCTCAATCATTTCATTGCTTTCGAGCAATCGCTCAGATGATAAATTAATGCTGAACTTTTGCTTTATTTCAACTGGGGCTTTGCTAAATACATAAATATCATCGCCCAGCATCAGAGCTTCGTCAACCTCATGAGTTACAAATACAACTGTTCGCTTATCAACCAGCCATAACTTGCGGAATGAGTTCATCAGGTTTTGTTTCAATTTAAAATCGAGTGTTTTTAGTGGTTCATCCATTAAAATGATATCCGAAGGATAAGCAAATGCACGGGCAATAGCAACACGTTGCTTCATTCCGCCACTAAGTTTTGATGGGTAGTAATCTTCAAATTTTTCAAGCTCTACCAAATTAAGGTATTTGTCGATAACATCTTCAGAAGTATTATTCTCGTTCAGAACAAAAGCTATATTTTCACGAACAGTTTTCCAAGGTAATAATCGGGGTTCCTGAAAAATGTATGAAATAACATGATTATCAAAACCAGAAAATATACCTGAATCGGCTAGAATTGTTTTACTGATTAAATTAAGTAGTGTTGTTTTGCCGCAGCCAGATGGGCCTAATATGCATGTAATCGTATGTTCCGGAATTTCAATCGAAAAATCCTGATAAATGATTTGATCCTGGAAAGATATGTTTAAGTTTTTAATAGTTAGGCTCATAATTATTTCCAACTTACAATTCGGTTTTCAACTCTTCGAATAATAACTTCAAAAAGATAACTTATGATTACAGCAATAATGGTCCATGCAATTAATTCGTTTACCAATAGGTAGGTTTGGGCTGTGTGCATTAGTGTTCCTATCCCAAATTGAGGCTGACTAAGAACTTCTCCAATTATTATAGCACGCCAACCAAATCCCATTGCACTCGATGCTCCACTAATAATAAAAGGTGTTATTGCCGGTAAATAAACTTCCTTTACAATCTTGGTTTGTTTAATCTTATATATTCGACTCATCTCAACCAGATCTTTATCAACATTACGAATACCATCGATCACATTTGTACAGATTACCGGAAACATGGTCAGAAATGCAATAAATATTGGCACCAAATCAACCTGAAACCATATTAGTGCTAAAAGTATTAAAGAAATAACTGGAGTAGATCGAATTGTGACTAATATAGGTTTTAGAAAAGCATTAAAAGAACTGTTAATTCCAGCAAAAATACCAAGCAGAATTCCCAGAATGAATGAGAATACAAATCCAGCTATTCCGCGTAATATAGTTGCTCCTATAATAATTATAAAATCCTTTGTTATAAATAGTTTGATGGTAGCCAGAATGGTTGATTCCGGCGATGGTAAAATAAACTCCGATTGGTAAATTAGGGATAATAATTTCCAGATTAGAAATAAAGTGATTACTGAGATAATTGATATAATCCTGTTTTTGGAAATGGAAATACTCATTTTAACCAGATATACAATGAATTATTAAACCGAAAAATTACAAATAAAAATCGACTTGGGCAGGTTATTTTATGAATTCATTAATTTTTTGCAGAATGAATTGTGGTTGGGATGGTTTTGAAATATAGTCATTGCAACCATAGTTTAAGGCATTTACTTCGTCGTTGGTTAAAGCATACGCTGTAAATGCAATTATTGGCACATTCCTGTTTTCTTTACGAATTATCTTTATTGCTTCCACTCCATCCATATAAGGCATACGAATGTCCATAAGAATAATATCTATGGTAGGATTGTCCTTAAAAATTTGAACTGCCTGTTCTCCGTTTTGGGCAATAAACACGTTAATTTTTGTGGATTGCAATGATTTTTCAATGAGTTTTAAATTAAATAATTCATCATCAGCAATTAGAATGCTTTTGTTGCTCCAATTGTAAGTCTTACTATTTGTTTCAGTATTTTCTATGCTCATGAAATATTCAGATGTATCATAAAATGATAAATAAAGTTAACACAAATATCCTGTTATTAAAAAAACTTTCCTTATTTTTTATTGCAAAAAATAAAATTTTCATCAGGGATCTTTCCTCCAATTATATCCTGATTTAAGGCACCAAATATTCCAAGGTAATTGTAAATTTCTATTTTTATTTCTTCAGCTCTTACAAAATTCAAATTCGAGCGTGGAATTGATTCTTTAGCAACAATCGTATTTGGTAATATTCCATATTTTACAATTAATTCAGCAGCATTTTCTGGATTTTCATTTACCCAGGAAGTTGATTTTTGATAAACATGCATAAGTTCCTCAACAAATTCTGGATTTTCTTCTGCAAAATCAGCATTTACAAGAAAAGCCGTTTGTGCAATTGGAGTATTGCTATGTATTTTCTGCCATTCTGCATTGAGATCGAAAATGGGATGTATGTGTATGTTCTTTTGCATGATGAGACTAACCATAGGTTCCGAAATAACCCCTAATGATGAGATATCGGCTGCAATTGCATTAGCAAGATCAATATGAGTAGGAAATGAGTAATCAAGATCAACATCAGCTGCAGGGTTGATACCATTTTGAATTAACAGATATTTGAAAAGAACATCAGGTGTCATCCCTTTCCCCATCAAATGAATTTTTTTCCCTTTTAAATCGTTCCATGTTTTAATAGTTGAATCGGCTCCAAAAAGATAAAGTGATCCCCAAACAGGAACAGCAGCAATTTGATA
>JAIFLC010000005.1 GCA_020049295.1 Bacteroidota bacterium | reverse complement strand
GAACTATTTCTGAGTAAAAAAAAGGTGCTAATAAAAATCAACACCTTCGATCTATAATTATTAGATTTTATGATTTTAGTTTTTCAGCCATTGCACTGGCCAGTATCTCGCAACGTTTAAATGCATCATTACCAGGAATACCTTTTATGTCAACTGGCTCAGAAATAAGCTCCCATTGGATAGTTTCATAAAATTTATGTAGCATTTTTACTCCGCCGCCATTCCAGCTGTATGAACCGAATAAGCCAAGTAGATGATTTTTAACTCCCATGTGTTCAAGAGTAGTTGTAAGGTTTTCCATCGTTGGTAACATACCTGAATTGTATGCACTACTTCCTAAAATTACTCCTTTATATCGCCATATCTCGTTTATTAAATAGGAGATATGAGTTTTTGAAGCATCATAAATCCTTATTTTTTTAATTCCGTTCTCGGAAAGTTTACGAGCAATATAATCGGCCATCTTTGCTGTATTTCCATACATCGAACCATAAATTATTACCACACCATTTTCAGTTTCGTATTTGCTCCATTTGTCGTACAAGGAGATAACCTTATTCACATCTTTTCGCCAAATGGGTCCGTGAGTAGAGCAAATCATGTTTATTTCAACTCCACTTAGTTTGGCAAATGCTTTCTGCACCATATTACTATATTGGCCAACAATGTTCGAATAGTAACGGCGCATATCTTCGAGATAATAATCGTCGAATTCGATTTCATCGTCGAAAATGCCACCATCTAAAGTTCCAAAACTACCGAAGGCATCGCCTGAAAATAAAATTTTGTCAGTCAAATCATACGTCATCATGGTTTCGGGCCAGTGCACCCATGGAGTCATAATGAATTTTAGTTTGTGATAACCAAGAGATATTTCTTCGCTGTCTTCAACTTGTTTCCATTTTTCCTGGTAACCATAATAAGATTCAAGGATTTTAAATGTTTTCAGATTTCCGATGATTTTTATTTGGGGATATTTTTCTACGATAGTTTTAATTGCACCAGAGTGGTCGGGCTCCATGTGATTAATTATCAGGTAATCGATAGAGCGATCCTTACCAATTAATTCCTCTATTTTTTCAAGGTAATCATCAGCTGAATTAAAATGCAATGTATCAACTAAAGCAATTTTATCGTCAATAATTAAATATGAATTATACGAAATACCATTTGGAATTGGCCACAAATTCTCAAAAAGTTCTGTTCTTCGGTCGTTTGCACCCAACCAGTAAATCTTATCTGTAATTTTAACTGTATTATGCATATCTGCTTAATTTTTATCAATTCTTATTTGTAGCGCAAAAATAGTAAATTTTTTTATTAGTGATTAGTGAATAGTGAATTGGTAAAAAGGTAAAATAGTATAGGTCATAGGTCATAGGGTATAGGGTATAGGGTATAGGGTATAGGGTATAAAGTATAAGGTGTAGGATTAATCATTGAAATGAGAGTAATAACTTTTGTTATCCGCCATACAACTTCAGTGACTTTCAGCTCACTATTCACAAGTCACCAGTCACAGTTCATAGCTTTATTTAATCTCTGAAGAAAGTGGGTATTTCAGGTTTTCGGTTGTTGAAAGTGCTGCTTTAACTGATCCAATAAGTATTTTTGCTTCAACAAGTACAGGAACTCTGTTAAAATCATCTGTTACCCAAACGTATAAATCTTCGCCTCCTTTAAAAATAGTTCCTTCGATTAATAATACAGAAAATTTCATTGTTTTAAACTTTCGTTTATCATGAGTTTCGAGAATTTCTTTTCCTAGATAACGAATATATAAATCGAAAAATTCATTATCAAGCAAAATACGAACAGGAATTTTATCATTTATTTTATATTTATCGAAATCGATATTTCTTGTATAATATACCGCTGACATCAGATCGAAAGCATTTTGGCGAATCTTTAATGTATCCTCGGTGTATGGTTTATCTGTTTTTTGAACCTTGGTGTAAACAAGGCTATCGGTATAATTGAAATTACATCGTTCGAGTACTTTATAGCCATCCTCGTATGTATTACGTTCAAAAAAGTAAGGTCTTAGTGTGTTTTTATCAGCGTATGACTGAAAATAATCACGTACCTTAAAAAACCAATCGTATGATTTAAGGCTTGTACCAACACTATTAAAATGATATGCATCTTCATTTTGATACTTGGTTTCAGTAACTGAAAACTGAACTACACCAGCATTTAACCAAATAAATCCCCAATTATAAACCGCATCATATGTGATTTTCTCGCCATTTTTGAATACCGGAAATTTATCTTCTATTAACTGGCTAAAAGCAGATTTTGAGAACCCAAAAAGAATTATTAAAAAAAAGAAGACATATTTAGTTTTCACCTTAATTGATTTGGTTAATAACCCCAGATTCCAAAGTTCGATGGATTAATTGCTGATGAATTATAGAAAGGTGAGTAAGGATTATAAGCAGGATTATAACCATTTGAATATCGAAACTGTGCGTTAAATTGAACCTTGTCAGAAATTTTATATCCTACGCCAAGGGAAACAGATTTGTAATCGGTAGTATAACTTTGACTTTGATAATTACTAAATACCGATTGATTCTTGTAATAAGTACCATCGCCATAAATACTCCAATTATCACTTAGCTGGTAATATACCGAACCATTAATTCCAAAATTGGCTGCATTCGAATTATAACCAACAGGAGAGTAATTTGTTAAATTCTCTGTTCCATTATAATTATTTTGCATAATTACTCCACTAACATTTATAAAAAGTTTATCACTAGCCTGATAATTAATGCTGGGCGAAATGTATGTACTCATTAAAGACATATTGTTCGAAAAGCTGGTATATCCTGTGCCTAATGTAACGTTATAGGTAATACGATCGTGAAATTTTAAATAGGTTTGCTTCTTTGTAGGATTATCAGATTCATTAGAATCTTTTTTATCCTTTTCAATTTGAGACTGATCTATTGGTTGATAATATCTGGGCAATAAAGGACGAATTTGCGCCGATACACTATTTAGGGTAATTATAATAATTGAAAAAATAATAGTAATTGTTTTCATAACCTTTATTTATATGTATGAAACGCAATATAAAATTTTGTTATTGTTACAAATCTACAAATTTTCATTGATTAAACATGCATTTCCTGTATGCTAAAAAATGTTAAAAGCACACTATTACAAAGGAAATCAGTTATCTGGCGAATCGACACGTACAATTTTTAAAATACCTTTCGTTTTTTTCAGTTTTCTAAACAACACATCAAGATGCTCGGTACCTTCCACATAAAGTTTAAGATGCCCTTCAAATAATCCATCTTTTGAATCCATTGTGATATGACGCATTCTTACTTTCATATCTTTTGATATAATATCGGTAATTTTGCTTAGCATGCCAACCTCATCAATACCTGTAATTTTAATTGTAGTCTGAAATGATTTATTTGAAGCGGCCTTATTCCATCGGGCATTAATAATTCTGTAATTATATCGTTCAATCAACTGACGTGCATTTGGGCAATTTGTGCGATGAATTTTTATTCCTTCGCTGACAGTTACAAATCCGAAAATCGAATCGCCAAATATCGGATTACAGCATTTTGCAAGTTTATAATCTATATTTTCAACTTTTTCATCAATAATAAGAAAATCAGGCGAATGAGTAGCTTCTTTTTCAATTTCAGGTTTAAATTCTTGCTTTAAAGATTCTGTTTCTGATATGATTGGAACTATATCACTCTCGGGTTTTATTAAAAGCTCTTTTATATCAGTGATATCGATCTTTTCGGTTGCAATAGAGTAATAGAGATCAATAGGAAATTTGAGCTTATAATGTTTTAATAATTGGTTTACCAAAGTATCATTTACGGCTATTTTCCAATTTTTAAGACGTCGTTTGAATAATTCTTTGCCTGCTTCAGCTTCTTTATATTTTTCTTCTCGAAGGGTTGATTTAATTTTCGTTTTTGCTTTAGAGGTGGCAACAAAATTCAACCAATCTGTTTTTGGTTTTTGATTTTTTGATGTAATTATCTGAACCTGATCGCCATTCTGTAAAACCTGTTTAATAATTACATTCTTATGATTAATAAGTGCTCCAACACATTGGTTTCCAATATCTGTATGAATATCGTAAGCAAAATCGAGTACTGTTGCTCCAGCAGGAAACTTTTTAAGATCACCATTTGGAGTAAAAACAAAAATTTCCTTATTGTATAAATTCAATTTTAAGTCTTCAATATCCTGAGTAGTTTCAATTTCGCTAGGTTCAATAATATCACGAATTCTACTCATCCATTGGTCCAAACCCGATTCTAATTTAAGTCCTTTATATTTCCAATGAGCAGCATATCCTTTTTCTGCAATTTCATCCATACGTTGAGAACGAATCTGAACTTCTACCCATTTTTTTTCTGGTCCAATAACCGTTGTATGAATAGATTCATATCCATTCGATTTAGGAACAGAAATCCAATCGCGCATACGCTGTGGATTCGGAATATAAAAATCAGTTACCATAGAAAACACCCTCCAGCAATCGGCTTTTTCCTTTTCAGGAGGTGAATTCAGAATTATTCGAATAGCAAATAAATCGTATACTTCTTCAAACTCAATATTTTGTTTTTTAATTTTTTGCCAAATGGAATAAATTGATTTTGGGCGTCCTTTAATTTCAAAATCAAAATTTTGTTTTATAAGTTCTTGCTCTATAGGTTCAATGAATTTTTTTATAAACTTATTTCTTTTCGCAGTTGAGTTTTTAAGCTTTTTAATTAAGTTTTTATATGTTTCTTTTTCGGTATATTTCATCGACAAATTCTCAAGCTCCGATTTAATATTGTATAAGCCTAATCTATGAGCTAATGGAGCGTATACTGAGAATGTTTCCAGTGAAGTTTTTATTTGAACATTTTCAGGATAATAATTCAGTAAGCGCATCTTTTCCAGAAGAATTGCAATTTTAATTAATATTACACGAACATCTTTTGCAACAGAAATCAATAATTGCCTGAAATTTTCAGAATGTGATGATGATGTTTTAGTATCAATACTTTCAATTTTTATAAGTCCTTCACAAAGATCTCTTATGGTTTTATCGAACTGAATTTCAACTTCATCAATTGCTATTTTATTTTCAATTATAGCTTCAAATAATAAGTATGCTATTACTGAACGATATCCTAATCCAATCTGATCTACAATAATTATTGATGTTTCAAGTAATTGAAAAATATATGGATCGCCGGATGGTTGTCGTTTTTCTTTGTGTGCATTTCGGGCAATATCGAAAGCTTTTCGTAAAATACAAATCTCTTCAGGTTGTACTATGTTTTTAGATACTTTTAGTAACTGACGATATTTATTTACAATTCGACTGCGATCTCTATCGTTAGTAATTGTATTTGTTTCTTTTGATGAAGAATCCATATTAGTATTTTATTTCAAATTCATCGGAATCAAGGTATGCAGGAAATTTCTTTCTAATTTTATCTATATCTTCATAAGATAATTCTACATTTAAAATTTGTTCAATATTAGGTTCTGCCTGAGCAATAATCTGACCATAAGGATTAATAACCATGCTGTCGCCAGAGTGATTTATTCTATTACCATCAGTTCCAACCCGATTAACGCCAATTACAAACGATTGATTCTCGATAGCTCTTGCTACTAAAAGACTTTTCCATGCATAACTTCGACTTTCGGGCCAATTAGCAATATAAATCAATATATTGTAATCATTTCTATTTCTGCTCCAAACTGGAAATCTCAGATCATAACATATTAAAGGGAAAACTGACCAATTATCAATATCAAAAATCAGTTTTGAAGTTCCTGAAGTATATTGATTATGCTCGCCAGCCATACGAAATAAATGACGTTTATTGTAAATGAATTGCTTGCCATCAGGAAATGTTGCAATTAGGCGGTTATAAGTATTTCTATTTTCATTGATTATGATGCTTCCGATAATTATCTTTTTTGAAATTATGGCTTGCCTTTTTAACCAAATCATCGATTCCCCATCCATCGTTTCCGCTAAATCTTTTGGATTCATAGAAAATCCGGTAGTAAACATTTCGGGCAAAATAACCAATTGTGTTTCTAAGGGTAATTGCTGAATCTTGTTTTCAAAATTCTTAAAATTTTGCTCTTTATCTTCCCAAACAAGGTTTGTTTGAATGCAGGAAACAAAAAGGTTTTTGGTCATTCTTTAATATATTAAATCATAACAAAGATAATGATTTCTACTTCTAAATCAGATGCTCACTATAAGTGTATTGAATAAATATGATTTGAAAACCTACCGAATTATGGTTTCTAATGTTCTTATTTATCTAATGATTTGTAATAATCATCCAGAATTTTCGACATTAACGGATAGTAATAATTCCAATAAAACTCCTTAGGATTACTTTTTCCTGCAGATGAGAATATTGATGCAGCTTCTTTATATCCTGAGAAATATGATGATCCTAATTTAACAGGATTATCGGCAAAATCGCCACCAAAATAATAAAAAAGATAATCACCTGTGTGTTCAATTACAGCAGGAAAAACGGATTGAAGATTATAGCTATGAAGCAACGAATCTCCTTTTTCGTTAACCTTAAAATGAAAATCAGCGAGTACTTTATTTTGATCTGTTGAAAAAGTAATATCGAACCAATTTAGATATTCTACAGATTCTTTAACGCCAAACTCTTCTATTGTTTCAGGATTTGATTGAATAACAGGCCACTCGGATGTTAAGTGTGTTTTATCTTCTAAAATAGCTACAGTACCAAACTTATGAATAAGAATAATACCTCCATTTTTATATGGCCATAAATTATTGTTTTGTTCTTTAAATAAACGAACAATCCATTTTGGGAAGTCTTCATTTTTTAAGGTATCGAGGCAAGAAAAATATTTGCCTGTCCATCCGCTCCATTTTAAACCAAACAGATCCTCGAGCTTTTCACGAACCAAACTATTGGTTGGTGCATTATAAAAATTAAATTCAGTTATTATCAGCTTTTTATGATTCTTCATTTCTTTAAGAAACAAATAATCATTCTGATTTAATCCACCATAAACTTTATTCGAAATATGCTGTTCTTCAAATGAATTTTGTCGGTACCACTCGTTATAATAAACACCATACGTATCGGTATAATAGCACATGTCGTAATTAAGTGCATAATCTTCTATTTCGTGTATACGAATACTTTTAAAATCAAAATCGGGAGAATTATTGCCTTTTGGAAAAAAACCGAAATAATCATTATTTACGTTATAAAGATTTCCATCTTTTCGAACATATTTATCCTGGTTCAATATCCAATTAAATGATTTATGTTCTTGTCGGTCAGTTGTTGGAACCGTTTTATCAAGAATATATACCTTTAAAGATTTGTAGGGTTTTAAATACCAGATAAACCAACTTGTGAATACACTAAGAAATAATGCAGATAAAATAATAATAATTATTAAAGTGCTCTTTTTCATTAAGTTGATGGGTTTAGGTAAACTTTTTGAAAGCGCAAAGATAAAAAACATTTCCAAAAACCAAACCAATAATTATTAATCTATTGTAATTTCAAAAAATGTAGAATGATTCTATATAAGTATCATTTTTATAAACTATTAAATAATCGAAGGGTTTAAAAAGGTAATTTTTTATATCTTACTATGCTTAAACCATTATGTTTATTGATGCATATCGAAAACAAAACATTAAATTAAATTTGAATATATGAAACCAATTAAGGCACTTTTTCCATTTTCCATTTGGCTAATGCGCTTAGCTGTTTTGTTCTTTGTAATAATTCGTTATTGGGAAACATTGGCATTTTTTAACTATAAAAGTGTACTATTTTATGTTTCTTTTATATTTATTTTTTCAGCGATATTTCTTTTTATTGGAGGATTTCTAAAGAAAGATCGGTTAACTTTAATTTCTTCTTTAGTACTCATTCTAGTAACTGGTTATCATGCTTTTCTAAATTTTAAATCTGGTATTGATCATAATCTTGCAGTTTTTGTAGTTCTTGGATCAATATTCTTCTATTTTTTAGCATCAGGTAATAACAGAAAATAAGATTGTAGTTATGGAAAATAATAGCAATTATTCGCGAAGGCATTTCTTAAAAGACTTGGCTTTAGGTGGTAGCGGATTGATTATATTGGGAACTGTAGGGTATAAAATTTTTAAATCATCCGATGGCAAAACTATAAAAGCTATCTCGGTTGATTTTGAAAAATGTACCGGTTGTAAAACATGCGAAACAGCATGTTCTGCATATAATCACCGCGAAATAATTAATGGTGAAGAATTAATGGGTTTGGGTAATCCTCATCTATCTAACATTAAAGTCTTTCATTATAATCCAGATGTGGATGTGCCTAGTACCTGTGCTATTTGTCCTGATGCACCATGTATCGAAGCATGCGTTATTTCGCCGGATTTAATTACAGGTAGAAAAGCCTTATATCGTGATCCAGATACTCAGATTATAAAAAATGATATTGAGCGTTGTATCGGTTGCATGCAGTGTGCAAAAGCTTGCGCTGATCTGCGTGGTGGAGTTATTATACCTAATCCCGAAACTCATAAACCTGAACGGATATGTCAGTTATGTGATGGTGATCCGCAGTGTGTTAAACATTGTCCTTTTGGAGCTCTTGCATATATTGAAGTTGCTGCTGACAGAGATTTAACTAATCTTGCTCCTGCAAAAATTGCAGAAAAGTTAATTGAACAATGGTATAATTTTAACGCATAGGAGATTTATATATGACACTAAAAGGATATTATGGTAGAATGCTTGATATAAATCTTACTACTGGTGAAATAAAAAAAACACAGATTCCCGAAGAAGATATAAAACGATTTATTGGTGGACGTGGGTTAGGCACTAAAATTCTTTGGGATAAACTTCCACATGCTGGAGTTGATCCATTGTCGCCCGAAAATCCAATTCTATTTATGCCCGGTCCATTTTCGGGTTTACCCATTCCATCTTCATCACGAACTTGTGTTGTAACAAAATCACCAAGGACATCAGCAATAGATCAGAAATTTGATAACGGTTCTACAGTGAGTTACTCAAATATGGGTGGATTCTTTGGCCCAGAAATACGTTTTGCGGGTTATGATGGTATTTGTGTTACAGGGAAAGCAAGTAATCCTGTTTATATAAAAATTGTTGACGATAAGGTTGAGATTTGTGATGCTACAAAATTTTGGGGTATGGGTACCGATAAGTTCGATAATGCGTTAATCGACGAATTGGGTGATCCCAAGTTCGAATCATGTTATATTGGCCCTGCCGGTGAGAATCTTGTGCCAATGGCTTGTGTACTAAATACTGCTGCTCGTGCAGCTGGACGTGGTGGAACGGGTTGTGTTATGGGTTCAAAGAATCTGAAAGCGATTGCTGTTAAAGGTACACAAATGCCTCAGCTAGGAAACCATAAGATGTATCTCGATTTACTCGAAAAAGCGCGCAAATCGTTTAAAGATGATAATAATGAAGGATTGAAATTTTGGCGGTATGGAGGAACAGCCAATGCTCTTACTTCATCTAGTCAACGAGGAACTCAGGCTGTTAAAAACTATGGCGAAGGTTCATTTGGTGAGATAGAGAAAATTGGAGCTGCAGCAAATCGCGAACAAGTTTGGAAACGAGATTTTGCGTGTTTCTCTTGTCATCTGGCATGCAAGAAAAGTGGTATAGCCAAAGGTTCATACAGTGTTATGGTACACGATGGTCCTGAGTACGAGACTGGTACTATGATGGGAGCTAATCTTTTAATTTCTGACCTTGCCGGATTACAAAAACTTATTGCTGTTGCCGATGATTATGGTATTGATATTATCTCTGCAGGAAATGCAATTGGCTTTTTAATGGAAGCTTATGAAAAGAAATTAATAACAAAAGAATATCTTGATGGAATTGATTTAACATGGGGCAATGTTGATGCAAGTCTTGAGCTATTGCACAAGATGTGCTATCGAGAGAAAATTGGTGATCTGGCTTGTCAAGGGGTGAAAGCACTTGCTAAGGATATACAACAAGATTCTGAAAAGTTTGCCATTCATGTTAAAGGTCATGAGTTGGCAGCATGGAACGTTCCAGTTAATTCAGATTACTGGAGTATATGTTATGCTACGAGTAATCGTGGAGCCTGTCACATGAATGGTGGTTCTCCCGATAGACAGGATATGGCTGCATTGCGTGATTCAATAGCTGCTTGTAGTTTTGCTGCAGGTTGGTACAAGAACGAAATAAGCTTTGCAAAGTTTCTTTCCGCAATTACAGGAATGGAGTGGACAGATGAAGAATTTAATAAAGCAGGAGAACGCATCTTTAATCTTGAGAAAATGTTCAACTATCGTGAGGGTTTCAGAAGAGAAGATGATAGTATACCACCTAAGTTTTTTGAAAATAAATTTACTTTTGGCGATTTTAAAGGATCAATTGTAAATAAAAAGGAATTTGAAAAAAACCTTACCGAATATTATAAGTTGCGTGGCTGGGATAGTGAAACATCAAAACCAGGTGATGATTTGCTGAAAGAACTTGATCTTGCATTTACAATACAATAAATTAACCTCTACGAGGGTTTATAACCCTCGTAGAGATTATATATCTAAGGCAAGCTCTTTTCAAAAATGTCAAATACATTTAAAGCACTTAAATCTATACTAAATCGAATACGCTCAAAATAGTTATTATACACATCATCACTAAACTCTCTTAGTTGTGCTGACATTAATAAAGGCATTGAAATAACAACTGCTTTATTGGCAATACGATACTGAATACCGCATTCCCATGCAAACCTATCTGAATTTTTGTATGTTAAATAATCATCAGGAGTACCAAAAGTTGCAATATTACCATAAATATGAAAATTTAAAACTCTCGGTAAATAGGGTATAGCGATGGATGTATTTATTGCTGCTAACCACTTTGAGGTTGTAAATTGAGGAGCATAAATGGTAAAACCTCCATCATTTGCCACATATTGTTTTCCCCACAAATTTGTACCAGATGGATCTTCGAACCTACCCAGAAACATATTATCATAAGTATAGTCTGCTGATCCTGAATTACCGCTTAATCCAAAATTATATACTGGTTCAAAGGATTTGTCGCTATTTAAAAATGCTCCTGCAAACAATCTTATTTCGGCTGATTTATTTCTCATATACTTCCATTGGTAATTAAATTCGGTTGAGGTTTTAAAAAACCTAGTATAATATTGAGCACTTATATTAACCGAATAAGGGTTAAGTGCTTTATTCTTATGAATAAAATCAAAATCAAAATAGTATGCAGATAGGCTTTTTGGATTTCGATCCATAAGAAGAGGGGTTATATCGGTAGCCAGTGTTGCACCCAAAATAATATTATTATAAATCTTGCTTTTTGGATTTTTTCGGTTTAGATGAAAATTTATTTCGGCTTTTATTTTTTCAAAATTATCATCCGAAGCACTACTATATGCATATCTTTTACCGCTTAAACCTACAGTTACTTCGCGAAATATCGATTCATAAGGCAAAATATGATACTCTAAATTAAAGTAACCAGCCAGGTTATGGTTTCCAAAACCATACATAGGCATAATCTGGTATTCAAACTTATCACGTGGTATAAAAGAGTTATAAAACAATAAGCCAAGCATATAATTATTATACTGATTCCATCCCATTGCCGGAAAAAGATAGATATTGGATTTATCTGTATTCTCAACTATTCCTGCCAATTGAAAATGCAAAGGTTCTATTTTCCTGAAAAGACCTTTTTTACGAATATAATTATTATTGGTATACATTTCGGGCATGTCGTATTCAGGATCAATCTTAATATAATCAAAATCCTTATTTTCTGGGAGTTTTATTGTTTTTTTACCACTAAAATTATACCATTGGGTAAATACAACGCTATCATTTTTTATTCCGAATACAGGGAATGGTGCATCAATATCTCCTGTGTTTTTAATGGATAATTGATTTTTTCTCAGACCAGTTATTTTATAATCAAGCTTTTTCGAAGTTGATAACAAATCATCAAAAAGCCAGCTAAGGTCTCTACCACTTTCTTTTTCAAATGCCTTTCGAATATCTTCAGGATAAGGGTGTTTAAACTTCCACTCATTATAGAAATTCTGCATGATAGTATTAAATTGGTCTTCACCTAAATAAAAATGCAGATGACTAAAAATACAGGATGTTTTATGATATACTATTTGACCGTAATTGGTTGATGTAAACTGTTCAGAATGCAACGATGCAGGTTGATCAATATTAAATCGTGCAGTCATTAAGTATGAGTATCGATGAAAAGTTTTATAAGGAAGTTCTTCGATATTGAGCAGTTTAGCATATTTTTCTTTTAAAAACATAGGATATAATTTATCATTACCCTTGTATTTAGTTTCCATATAACGTGCTTCGGAAAAACTGTTAATTCCTTCATCTTGCCATGGAAATTCTCTTTCATTAAAACCTAAAATTCCATAGAACCAATTATGGCCAACCTCGTGCATAATAACCATTTCTAAAGACATATCAGTTCTTGAGTCACCAATAACGGTAATATTGGGATACTCCATTCCGCCACCAGCACTAATCGAAGAGTGAACTGCAGTGGCATGATTGTATGGATAATCATCATACCAAAGGGAATAATAATACAAAGCATCACCTATATATTCAAGTGATCGCTGCCAAAGGTGAGCTTCTTTATTCAAAAACATTGCCCAGCAAGTAACTTCTTTTCCTGTATGAGGCATTTTTCGTATACTTTTAAGAACATTAAAACGCTTATCGGCAAACCATGCAAAATCATGAACATTGCTTTGCTTGTAATGAATTGTTTTTAGAACAGAATCAGATGGCGGAAATGAATAATCTTTTTTATTGTCAAAATCTTTTATTTCAGATGTCTGTTTTGCCAGTTCATTAAGCCAGATTAATTCTTCCGGATTCTGCAAATCACCAGTAGCGCCTACTACATAGTTTTTTGGAAGAGTTATTTTTACATCAAAAGAACCAAATTCGGAATAAAACTCACCCATGTTTAAATAGGGGAATTGATGCCATCCGTATTTATCATAAACGGCTGGTTTGGGATACCATTGTGTAATTTGGTATGATTGTCCACCATGACCTAAACGGGAAATAGAACTATGGGGTATTTTTACATAAAATGGAGTTGTAATTATAATTTTTTCACCTGGTTTTAATGGATTGTTAAGTTGTAACTTACATATATCAATATGCTCTTTATCATATTCCCATTTTGCTGTTTGGCCATTGATTCTAAAATCTATCGAATCAATATAACCAGTCATGTTTTCATTTTCGTACCATTTATTTAACTTGCCTTTCTGATGTGCAAGTGCTGTTTCTCCATTTTTGTAGGCATTCGGCCATAAATGAAAATATATAAACTCCAATGCATCAGGAGAATTATTTATATACTCAATTTCTTCGGTTGCCCTTAATGAATGGTTCTTATCATTAAGTTCTACATCTATTTTGTAGTTTACTTCTTGTTGAAAGTAGCTTTGACTAAATATCTGAAAATTGGAAATCAATAAAGTTAAAGCAATGAATAAGGTTTTTCTGTTTCTCATAGAATTAGTTATTATGTCTACTAAGACGCTAAATGATTAAAAGAGTTACATGGGAATGTGATGAATAATCAAAATTAATTTTAATATTTAATAAATTGCATTGATGGAATTTAGATTTATATTAGGTAAAGTAATTATTGGAGAAATACTTTTACTAATTTTGCTAAATTCTAAACTTTTTGCTTTTTGCTTTAAACTTTAAACTTATTACATATGGCCGACGATAAGCAGATTATTTTTTCGATGTACAAGGTTAGCAAGACCTACCCTCCTAATAAAACAGTAATAAAAGACATTAGTCTGTCATTCTTTTTAGGTGCAAAAATTGGTATTATTGGTCTAAACGGAAGTGGTAAATCTACATTATTACGCATTATTGCTGGTACTGAAAAATCATTCCAGGGAGAACTTGTATTTGCACCGGGATATTCAGTTGGTTTACTCGAACAAGAACCAAATCTCGATGAATCAAAAACAGTTAAAGAAGTTGTTCAGGAAGGCGTTCAGGAGGTAGTTGATGTGCTGAAAGCATACGAAGAAATAAATCTGAAATTTGGTTTACCCGAAGTGTACGAAGATCCAGATGCAATGGATAAACTGATGAATGAGCAAACTCGTTTACAGGAAAAAATTGATCAGTATGATGCATGGAACCTTGATACACGTTTAAACCGCGCCATGGATGCCTTACAATGCCCACCTGATGATCAACCTATTAAAGAATTATCTGGTGGTGAACGCCGTCGTGTAGCACTGTGTAGATTATTATTAAAAGAACCCGATATTTTATTACTCGATGAACCAACAAACCACCTCGATGCCGAAAGTATGCAATGGCTTGAACAACATTTGCAGCAATATAAAGGAACGGTAATTTGCATTACTCACGACCGCTATTTCTTAGATAATGTTGCAGGATGGATTCTAGAATTAGACCGAGGCGAAGGTATTCCATGGAAAGGAAACTATACATCATGGCTTGAGCAAAAGACAAAGCGCATGGAAATGGAAGAGAAAGGAATTTCTAAACGTCGTAAAACACTCGAAAGAGAGCTTGAATGGGTTCGTATGGCACCAAAAGCTCGTCATGCAAAATCAAAAGCACGTTTACAAGCGTATGATAAAATGCTAAATGAGGATGTTAAGCAGAAAGAAGATAAACTCGAAATTTATATTCCCAATGGTCCACGCTTAGGCGATAAAGTAATTCAAATGCAGGGAGTAAGCAAATCTTACGGCGATAAAGTATTAATCCAGGATCTGACTTTTTCTTTGCCTCCTGCTGGAATTATTGGAGTTATAGGTCCGAATGGCGCTGGTAAAACGACCTTGTTCCGAATGATTATGGGTTTTGAAAAACAAGATACTGGTGATGTGCAAATTGGTGAAACGGTAAAAATAAGCTATGTAGACCAAACACATAAAGCTATTGATCCACAAAAATCAGTTTACAATGTTATTTCAGATGGTTTAGATAATATTCAATTGGGTGGCAAACTAATAAATTCTCGTGCATATGTTGCTCGTTTTAATTTTTCAGGTGCCGATCAGGAAAAAAAATGTGGTGTATTATCAGGTGGAGAAAGAAACAGATTGCATTTAGCATTAGCGTTAAAAAGCGAAGGAAATGTTTTATTACTTGATGAGCCAACCAATGATATTGATGTAAATACACTTCGTGCTTTGGAAGAAGGACTTGAAAATTTTGCTGGTTGTGCAGTGGTAATCAGTCACGACCGTTGGTTTTTAGATCGTATAGCAACTCATATTTTAGCATACGAAGGCGATGGCCATATTCATTTTTTTGAAGGCTCATTCTCTGAGTATGAAGAAAACAGGCGCAAGAGATTAGGTTCAGATGCTCCAAAACGATTTAAGTACAAAAAATTATCAAAATAGTTTAATTTGATTTAGAAATAATAGTAAGCAGTAGTTAATAGTATTTAATCAATCAATTAAAAATTTAACTATGATTTATGTAATTGTAATTTTAATTATGGTTTTGAGTTATGGCGTAAGTGCTATGCTAAAATCTAAGTTTGATAAATATTCGAGAGTCGCATTACCAAGTAACTTGTCAGGTAAGGATATTGCTGAAAGGTTTTTATCAGAAAATGGAATATCAGATGTAAAAGTAATTTCTGTTCAAGGACAATTAACAGATCATTATAATCCTACAAATAAAACAGTAAATTTAAGTTCCGGGGTTTTTGATGGTAGAAGTGTTGCTTCTGCTGCAGTAGCTGCACACGAATGTGGACACGCTATTCAACATGCAAAAGGGTATGCTTTTCTGAAAATGCGTTCTAGTTTGGTCCCAGTAATTAGCTTCAGTTCTAAATATGTACAATGGGTTTTGTTGGCGGGAGTGGTTTTAATTCAAACTTTTCCTGCCATTTTAGGAATAGGAATTATTATGTTTGCCCTAACTACATTATTTAGTTTTATAACACTGCCCGTTGAGTTAAATGCTTCACATAGAGCCTTAACATGGCTTGAAAGTTCTGGTATTGCTGGAGGTGACTATGCAACTCAAGCGCGCGATGCACTTAAATGGGCTGCACTTACATATGTTATTGCTGCGCTGGGATCATTGGCTACACTTATTTATTATATCGCCATTTTTACAAGACGAAGGTAATTAATCGAAGTTATTACAAATTATAAAATTATTCTGTGAGAAAAATTCTAATCATTAATGGAAATCCCGATAAAGATAGCATGTGTGCGAAGTTTGCCGAAAGTTATAAATTGGGTGCAGAATCATCAGGGGCAGAATGTAAATTGGTTTACCTGATCGATTTGCAATTTGATCCGATTTTACATTTTGGATATCGCAAAAGAACAGAGTTGGAACCTGATTTAGTGCAAATCCAGAAAGATATTCTCGAAGCCAATCACCTCGTTTTTGTATATCCAACATGGTGGAGTACTTATCCTGCATTATTAAAAGGATTTATCGACCGGGTTTTTCTACCAAAATTTGCGTTTAAGTATCGCGAAAACTCATTGCTGTGGGATAAATTATTAACCGGAAAATCAGCTCGACTTATTGTAACTATGGATACACCAAAATGGTATTATTCGTTAGTTTATAAAAGCCCAGGACACAACTCATTAAAAAAAGGAATTCTTGAGTTTTGTGGTATTAAACCAGTAAAGATTTCTGCTTTTGGTCCTGTTAAAACTTCTGATGAGAAAAAAAGAAAAAAATGGATTGAGAAAGTTGAAGAATTAGGTAGAAAACATATTTAGTAATTGGTGATTAAAAAATAATAATCACCAACAATTTTCAGATTATAACCTAACGCACAAAGTTTAGGATAAAATAACCATCGATTAAATTTATGGATATTTTTTTATCTAACTGTGACATGAATACATCTTGTCTGATTTTCTAAAAGAACATAACATTTGCCTTGTGCCTGCAGCTCAATAAGTTCTCTTAATAGAAGATTACGCAATCGATATGAATAAACAGGTTCCTTTTCTCCCAATTCATAGAACTGAGTTTGGGCCAAATCAAAGGTCAATCCATAGTAATGCGATGAGTTATTGGGTGTAGCATTTACATTTGATTTACGTAATCCTTTCTGATCATTTGTTGTGCGCAAAACAGATGTTACGGAGAACTTATACTTACGAACACCTAACTCATTTAGTCTTTTATGAAATCGTAAACCCAAATGATCAAGAAAATCAACTGCATCATCTTTTAAATACGGCAAAGAATGGGATAGAAATGGTACGTCGTAATATTTGGTGTCTCTAATTCGTTTTAAACCGTATTTGTCAACATAAGCACCAGGGTTTTTCTCGAATTCTTTTTGGGATTTAATAGCAGGAATTCCTTTGTTTTGTCCAACCTGCAAATGGTAAGCATTGGGGTACTTCTTAAGAGCTTTCATTTCAGCTTGAGTAAGCACTTCTACCTTTACATGATCAATTGTTTTTCCTTTAAATACAGGAAAAACAAATCTAAATAGTAAAAAAACAAAAACAAATACACCCAGTATAAGTATAAAGTTTCTTTTTAAAACTCTGAGTAACTTAATAATCTTCCAATATAAATCTGTGTCAAAAAATGACATAAAATAATCTCTACAAATTTTATTAAAACTAAATTCGAAGATAAGTAAACACTTGAAATAAAAAAAGGTTTGTTAATAAACCTTAAAAAATAACAAATTCAACTGTTTTCAATATAATTTGTTAATAATTTTTATTGATGCATTTCTTTTATTGTAAATAATTTTTCGGTTTGGTTTTCAGGTTTTTCGGGAATAGTAAAATAAAAAATGGAACCGACATTTTCTTCTGATTCAAAATAGATATCTCCGCCCATTAAGTTTACTAATCCTTTTGAGATAGCAAGACCTAGCCCTGTTCCACCAATAACTTTGTCCGAAGGGTTTTTTTCTCGGCAAAAACGGTTAAAAATAAATCTTTTAAAGTCGTCAGATATTCCTATACCAGTATCTTTAACAAAAAATCGTATCATGTTATTATTTTGTTGCTGATATCCAAATTCAATAGTTCCCGTTTTTGTAAATTTTATCGAGTTGTTTAATAAGCTTGATAATACCTGGGTTAACCTAGTATGATCACATATTATAGATGAAATGGGTTTATCAATAGTCATTTTTAAATTTATAGTTTTATCAAATTGTTTTGATAATTCTAAATTAAATCTGCTGAAAAGTTCATCCATCATTTTTGCTAAATCAATAATTGAGTAATGAATTTCGAGTTGCCCTGATTCGATTTTCGAAATATCAATAATATCGGTAATAATGGTTAATAGTTGATTTGAGCTTGATTTAATAGTTTGGAGATATTGGTGTTGGATATTTTTATCAATACTATCTAATTCCAGAATGCTCGAAAAACCAACAATGCTGTTCATCGGTGTCCTGATCTCATGTGATAGATTAGCCAGAAATCGTGATTTTAAAATATCGCTTTCTTCTGCTTTCTCCTTGGCTAAAAACAACTGTTTTCTCGATTGAGCAAGTTTATTCTGTATCCTTTTTCTTCTCGCAATTTCTTGAATATAAATGAATGTGATAGTAGAAAAGAAAATAAATGGAATAAAAAGGATCTCCAGGTAATCTTCAAAAACATCAAATTTAGTTGTAATCTCTGCATGTTCAAGAATATTTGATATCGAAATCAGAAAAAACAGACTTACAGATGTAATATAAAATCCTTTGCTAATACTATCTAAACTCAACTTTTTTAGACGAGTGATAATAATAAGACAGATAAAAAATCCTAAAGCTGTTAATGAATCTAATAGTGCAATTATATTCATTTTTTAAGCATTTGAAAGATTTCGGAAATAAACAATAAAACAAACTGATGCAATGACATACCCAAAATGTTCGAGAAAATTAAAAAATGATTCAAAATAAAAACCTTCAATAACTGTGGCGGCTTGCGAAATTATTATAAATAATATTCCTATAGAAAACCAAAAAAACTTATAAAAAAATAGTTTTTTACCTATTATAATAACGAAGAAAATGGTTACAATTAAGCTAAGTAATAAAGTTATAAGCTCGTTGTCCTGAATCATGGAATAATAAAATTTTACGAAAAG
>JAIFLC010000012.1 GCA_020049295.1 Bacteroidota bacterium | reverse complement strand
TATTGTAAAGGGATTTGATGAAAAAACAGGATTAAATTATTATCAGGTATTTTATAAAAACGAAATGTAATTTAATACTAAAGACGAATTAAAATGAAAATCAGAAAGAAAGGATATTGGTGGTTATTATCAGCAACGGTGTTTTTTACACTAATGGCCATTACAACACTCTTGCCAGATGAAGGTGCTAGTAAGGTTTGTATGCTCGGTTACAAAGCTCATTGTACATTTACTCCAATAAGTACGGTGCTTTGTTTATTGCCGGCAGGATTGGTATGTTTTATTAGAAAACGATTTTTTGTAAGTTATAAATAAGGAATGTCAGAATGCGATTAGATGGAAAGGAATTCTGAGTACATTCTTATATTCCTGACCTTTTTCTAATATAAAATGATCGTCTTGATGATAATACCAGGATATTGATACTGGTTTACCCTTTTCTGTTATTTTCTGTAATTCAAAAAATACTTCATAAAGCAACTTGGCCGAAAGTGAATTAAAATACTCAAATTTACATATAACTTGAGTTTGGTCATTCGGTTGTGCTGAATATTCTGTAATCCAATCAATTAATGGAATATAAAATTTAGGTGATTCTTCGGGGTACGAATTACCAGAAATTTCGAAAGTATTATTTTTTGGATCAAAATTAATTTTTGGTTTGTCTTCGGTTCCGGCAAAAAAAAATGGTTTTTCCATATAAAGAAACATTAAGCTACGATATGGATTGAGAAGAATGATTTTTGATCGTCGATGGGGTGAAAATTAAAGACAAAAGGAGTAGCAATTTTTCTTGCCAGATCAATAAGTCCTATACCTGCACCATTACTTTCGGGTATATATCTTTCCTTAAGCTTTGAAAAATATAAACTCTTAAGATCCTCTTTACTCATCGAATTTAATTTTGTCAAATGGTTTCGGAGTACTTCTACTTTGCTGTTTTCTATATAATTTCCGGTATTAATAATATAGCCTTTGTTTGAACGCCCCAGGAGAATTATTCCCTCGCTAATTTTCTGGTTTTTACAGCAATGTTTACTTATATTTTGCAAGAGTTCAACTATTATATGAAAAATTCGTTTTTTGGATGATGAATTTTCGAAAACATGTTTAAGGTTATTATCAATGATTTTTAAAACTGGAAGAATTGATTCCTGAGCAAAATCTCCTTTCTGAACAACAAGAATATTTTTTTCAATCATTTTTTTGTGTAAAAATACGGCTTCTGAAATAGGAGCGTGGCTAGTAGGCAGTTCCTCGGATGGATCTTCTTCATGCAAAAGTATCTGGTTATAAAAATAAGAAACTGATTTATTGTAATCTTCAAATAGAAACTGGAGCTTGTGTCCTGATTTTCTTGCCATTTCAATTAATCCCAATCCGGCACCTCCTTTACCCGAAATTTCATTATGTTCCAGAACCTGTAAATACAAATCTTTTAATTCATCTTTGCTGAGGCTATTTACAACTTTCAATTGGGATTCTATAGTTGCAATATTTTTTTTCATTATCAGATTTCCAGAGGCAATGCAATAAATATCATTCCAGTTTCGGGTTAAAAAAAAGCTGTTATTGGTATGCTTTTCAAGATCTGTAACCATTTCTCCATGGCGAATGATGTTCTGAAAACACTCCGCCATAAGGAAAGATGCCTTTTTGCGCATCTTTGATAAACCTTCAATATTGTTTATATTATATTCGCTCAGTTCAATAAGCTTATTGGTGATATCATCGCTTATTAATCCGTTGTAGAGCAAGCAAAGATTATCATCTTTTACTTTTTCAAAAAACCAAAAGGTGGTATTTAGGTCCATAGGTTATGGCAATCTGCACATGAAATATAAAATAAAGCAAAAATTCTTAAAAGAGCTAATTTTTTTACTAAAAAATGATTGTTTTCAGCAACTTAGAAAGGTCTTGTTTTACTTTAAGGTTTCCCGATTTTTTAATTTATATTTACATGCTTAAAATTTTAGAAATGAAAGCTGCCATAATAAAAAAATTTGGAACATCTGATGTTTTTGAAATAACTGATATGGTAATTCCAAAACCTAAGAATAACCAGTTACTCGTCCGGGTTTTTGCAACAAGTATTAATCCAATTGATTGGAAACAAAGAAAGGGAAATCATAGGTTTATTTTAGGGTCTCCATTCCCAATTGTTTTGGGGTATGATGTTTGTGCCGAAGTGGTTGAATTGGGTTCAGAAATTACAAAGTTTAAACCCAAAGATATTGTATTTGGTGTACTTGATAATAAATATGGCGGAGCTCTGGCTGAATATGCCCTTGGTACAGAAAATTGTTTTGCATTAGCGCCACGAAATATACGTTTTGAGGACGCTGCAGCTTTCCCGATGGTTGCGCTGACAGCTTTACAAGCACTCAGGGATAAGGCAAAATTAAAACCAGAAATGGTGGTACTTATAAACGGAGCTTCGGGTGGAGTTGGCCATATTGCAGTTCAGATGGCTAAAATGATGGGTGCTAAAGTAATTGCTGTTTCAAGTTCGCGAAATCAAGCTTTTGTTGAATCACTTCAACCCGATCAGTTTATAGATTATACCCAACAAGATATATTGAAAATAAAAGAAAAGGTTGATGTATTCTTTGATGTTTCAGGAATTTATTCTTTTGTAAAATGCAAACATTTGCTCAATCCTGGAGGAGTTTATATTAATACATTACCTCGTCCCAAAATCCTTTTTCATAAAATTTTACAGGTTTTTACACATGGCAAAAAAGTTAAAACATTATTAATGAAACACAATAATGACGACATAAGTCAGATTGGACAATGGGTTTCAGAAGGAAAGCTTAGGGTGGAAATTGACGAAATATTTAACCTAAATAACATCTCTGCCGCACATAAATATGCCGAAGCAGGACATAACAAAGGTAAAAATGTTGTGATTATTAATTAAATTGAATAATTCTAATTATTAATATAGTAACCAGTTGGGTTTAAGAAGTAGAAAAATAGATAATTAGAGTATTTAGCCCTAATTATCTTCAGTTGTAGAATCAGTTAATACCTCTTTGGCCTTTTTAACTTCTTTAGTGAATTCTTTAAGAGCTTTTCCTGCTGCACGACCAATTTCTTCAGCATTTTCCTCAGTAATACTTTCTATTTCTCCTTCGAGTTCTTCCATTGCTTTTTCAAGTTCTTCCATATCGTCTTTCGTGAACTCATCGTCCATTCCTTTCTGAATCTCTTTTCCAAAAGCTTCTATTTTATCAACTTTTTTACCTAAGTGACTTAATTTTTTCCCGATAAAGATTTGAGAAATAGAAATTGCAAAAGCAATTACAGAGATGATTAAACCTGCAATGATTAGTCCTCGTATTTGATCAAATTTTGCTGTTTTTGATAAAGCAATAGCAGTAAAAATAATAGCTATAATGGCGGGGACCATAGCTGCTATTCCAACAAATGGAATAAAGGATAAAAAAACTGCGATTAAGGCCAAAACAAATCCTGCAATACCTAATCCTTGTGCTGTTTTTGATGTTTTTATCTCTTCCATAATACATTCAGTTTTATTGATTTGTAATCTTTATTCTAAGGACGTACTAAATAAAAATATGTTGCATAATTATTGTCCTGAAATGATTTTTAATAAATCCTTTTCTAAACTTAATTCGGGTGATTCAATAATGCGACCTATTTCTTTTCCATTAATACTAAAAATAAAAGTTGGTACCAACTCAATTTTTAGTTCATTAACATGCGTATCTGGAGCCTGCTTTAATCTATTAACTCCAATAATTGTTAAATAATTAAAAGAAAAACTAATTTTTTCAAGTATTTTATAAAACCTCGGAAATTCCCTTTGGCTATCACTGCACCATGATCCTAAAACAATAGTAATTTCTAAATTCTCAAGTCGATCTGGATTAATTTTGTCTGATACTTCATTGTCAACAACATATGTATCGTACTCTAATTGGAACCAGTTGTTAAATATCCCAGAAGTAAATCCTTCTATATTACAATAACCAATTAAAATATCTTGATTTGCTTTTTCATCATAAACAACGTTATTCAATTCTTGCGAAATTCCAATTAGATAGGCGAATACTAAAAAGAATAAAAGCATTATTTTTTTCATGATTTTAAAAATAATTTGTAAGCAATAAATTTATAATTAATTTGGCACAAATGTATAATAAAATAGATTTGCCTTATTTTTTAATCCTAATAGGGGTTTATAAATTGTCGTTCGTTATATTCTATAATTAATAACAGAAACACAAATTTCTAATGCAATGAAAGCCAAACTACTTATTTTATTTTTATTACAATCCTTTTGGTTTAGCGGATTTCCTCAATCTCAAAGTTCATTAATCGATTTAGAGTTAAACCTGATAAAAGGCGAATATGATTCTGTTATTTGTAAATCAAAGACTCTTTTTAAAGCTGATTCAACTCAAGCATTTGCATTCTATTACCTTGGTAAAGCATACCAGGCTCGTTATAAGTATTTTGATGCAGAAGATGCATTTGAAAGGGCATTTATGCTCGATACTACTAATCGAACTTTCCAGAATGGATTGGCAGAGACTTATGAAACCATAGGAAAGGATGAAGATGCAATTAATATTTATTACGCTCAATATCTGAGAGATACAAATGATGTTTCTTCAATAATAAATCTGGCAAATATCTTTAGAAAAAACAAAGAATTCGGATCGGCAATTCATTATTATCAGAAAGCCATTGTCATTGACCCGAACAACTTTTACTACTTTAAATTAATAGCGTATTGTTTCAATCAGATTAATATGAGTACTCCAGCAATTCTATATTATGCAAAGGCAATCGAAATTAATGCGTATGATATAAATGTGTATATAATACTGGCTAATATATTAAACGGGGAAAGACAATTTAATGGAGCAATAAATGTTTGTAGCGCAGGGTTAAAGATAGACTCATTAAATGTTCAGTTAAAAAAGATTCTTGCGTATACTTATTACTTGAATAAAGAATTTGAATTATCAATTAAAGGATTCAACGAACTTATTTCGCATAGAGATTCATTGTTCTTTAACTTTAAATACCGTGGACTGGCTTACTTTGAAAATAAGAATCTCGATTCAGCAATTGTTGATTTAAAAAAAGCTTTTGAATTAGAAAATTCTGATCCAGAAGTTGCTTTTTATTTGGGTAGTGCATTGGGTAGAATAAATGAATATAACGAAGGCATCCGATTTCTTAACATTTCTATTTCACTACTAGCTCCTCCTCCTAAAGAAATGTCCAATATATACTCTGAGTTAGCTGGCATAGAATTAAATAGAGAGAATTATACCATGTCCCTGGATTATTTAAAACGAGCTTATCAAAGCCAACCAAATCCTCTATATTCATTTAAAATGGCTCAATTATATGACCAATATCTGAGTGACAAGAAATTGGCTATAAATTATTTTGATGGATATTTAACTATGATTAGAACAGAAAATATGACAGATGCCAAAGCAGATAGTACACAAAAGGTTTATATAGAATTTGCAACTCAGCGTATTAAGGTTCTTACAGAAGAATTGTTTTTTGAAGGTAAATAAAAAAAGTTGACTATTCGTCAACCTTTTTCTTTGTAGTTTTTTTTGGTTTTGGTGCTACTTTTGGTTCAGTCTTCACTTTGGCTTTAGGCTCAGCCTTAGCTTTAGGTGAACCAATTACAATTTTACCTCTTTTTGTTTTTTTATCTCCTTTACCCATAATTTTAAGTATAATGTTAGTAAATCGAACTATAAATTTATAAAGAATTGATGTAACTGTGAAATTAAATCAAAGAAAAAAGAATTTCATCAGTATTCAAGCTATTAAAAAAAGAAAGCCGGAGTTTTCCTCCAGCTTCCTTTTTTTATTAAAGTAATGTTTTACATCAAAGCATAAGCTAGAGTTACACCAACAACAACAATAGACACCATGCTCATTAGCTTAATAAGAATATTTAAGCTTGGGCCAGATGTATCTTTAAAAGGATCGCCTACAGTATCTCCTGTAACAGCAGCTTTATGTGCCCACCAGCATTTGCCATAAAAATAGCAAGAATAAAACCAGTAGCAATACTACCTAAAAGAAGTCCCATTACTCCTGCAACACCAAAAAGAATACCAGTTACAACAGGAATAATAATTGCTAATAAAGATGGGAATAACATTTCTCTTTGTGCTCCTTTAGTAGATATTTCAACGCAACGTGCATAATCTGGTTCGGCTTTTCCTTCAAGAATGCCTTTTATCTCACGGAACTGACGACGAACCTCCTCAACCATTTTTTGTGCAGCACGACCTACGGCAGTCATTGTTAATCCACAGAAAAGGAATGCTGCCATTGAACCTAAGAATGCACCAACAAGAACTCTTGGATTCATAAGGTCGACATGATAATAATGCATAATATCAATAATACTTGCATCATGAATATTTTTCCCTACAATATCAGCAAAAGCTTGAGCTTTTTCTGGAAGTCGAGTCAAACCTACCTTTATTTCTTCAATATAAGCAGCTAATAATGCAAGAGCTGTTAATGCTGCTGACCCTATTGCAAATCCTTTACCGGTTGCAGCAGTTGTGTTACCTAAGGTATCAAGTGCATCGGTACGCTTACGTACTTCAGGGCCTAAATGGCTCATCTCTGCATTACCACCAGCATTGTCAGCAATTGGACCATAAGCATCTGTTGCTAAGGTTATACCTAATGTTGATAACATACCAACAGCTGCAATAGCAATTCCGTAAAGTCCTAAGTTGATATTTGCGAATTCAAAATTTGCAGCAAATAGAAAAGCTAAGATTATTGCTGTACTTACAATTAAAACAGGAATAGCAACGGAAATCATTCCAATACCAATACCATTTATAATAACTGTAGCAGGTCCGGTTTGAGATGATGATGCGATTCTTTGGGTTGGTTTATAAGCCGATGAAGTATAGTACTCAGTTGATTTACCTATTCCAATACCAGCAATTAATCCTACAATCATTGCGCCCCAAATTCCAACATAGTTTGGTAGATCAAGATACCAAAGGATTAAGAATGAGAATACAGCAATAAATACAGAACTAATATTTACACCACGTGCTAAAGCAGCTAATAATTGTTTTTGACTAGCGCCTTCTTTTGTGCGAACCATAAAAATTCCAAGTATTGATAGAATTATACCTACAGCAGCTATTAACATTGGAGCAATTACTGCTCTGAACTGAATTGTTGCAGCTTGTTCTGATGTATATATAAATCCAGCAGAAGTCAAACTAGCAAATGTAAACCCAGAAGCACCTAAAGCTGCAGTTGAAAGAATTGAACCACAATATGATTCATAAAGGTCAGCTCCCATACCAGCAACATCACCTACGTTATCGCCTACGTTATCGGCAATAGTAGCAGGGTTACGAGGATCATCTTCTGGAATACCAGCTTCTACTTTTCCTACTAAGTCGGCACCGACATCGGCAGCTTTTGTAAAGATACCACCTCCAACACGAGCAAAAAGGGCTTGTGTCGAAGCACCCATACCAAATGTAAGTGTAGTTGTTGTTATAATTATAAGTTTCATTGATGGATCGCTAGCAATGATAGCGTTTGTTGTATTATCAAGCGCTCCAATAATATGATTTAATGCAAAAAACCAAATCGATATATCAAGTAATCCTAAACCTACAACAACCAAGCCCATTACTGCTCCTGAACGGAAAGCAATTCTTAGTCCGTCATTCAGCGATTTTTGAGCTGCATTTGCGGCGCGTGCTGATGCATAGGTTGCCGTCTTCATTCCAAAGAAACCAGATAGAGCACTAAAAAAACCTCCGGTAATAAAAGCGAAGGGTACCCATGGGTTCTGAATCTTTAAAATATAGGCAAGAAGAATAAAAATCAGTGTTAATATAACAAAAACAATTCCTACAACCTTGTATTGTTGTTTTAAGTACGCCATTGCTCCGGTTCTAACGTGCAAAGCAATTCTCTTCATAGTATCAGTTCCTTCATCTGCCTTCATCATCTCCTTAAAGAAATACCAGGCAAAGGAAAGCGCTAATACTGAACAAGCTGGAACCAACCAAAAAATACTTTCCATTTTTT
>JAIFLC010000159.1 GCA_020049295.1 Bacteroidota bacterium | reverse complement strand
CTTTGTCAAAAAATCCCAATAATAATTCAAAGGTTTTATTTGTGTCTACTATTTTAAGTTTATGAGCATCCTCAATATCCATAATTTCATAACAGATATCATCTGCAGCTTCAACAAGGAAAACCAAAGGATGACGGGCATATGATAATGGATTGTCATTAAATTTTTTTAAATCCAATTCATTTGCAATAGTCAAAAAAGTTTCTTTTTCGGATTGAAAATAACCGAACTTTCTTTTTCCATTAATAAGTGCATCTGATCCATGAGGATATTTAATAAGGGCTGCAATTGAAGAATATGTTAGAGCAAATCCGCCTTTCCTACGACCATTAAATTGATGGGTTAATAAGCGAAGAGCATTTGCATTTCCTTCAAAATGTATCAGGTCTTGCCACTGTTCATCAGTAACTTTCGACTTTACGTTTTTCCCGTTTCCTTCAGAAACAATAGAACCAAGTTCATCGAGAATATCTTTATTTTGTATATCGTTTCGTTTCTTTAGTTCCTGAGCAACTCTATTTGCCAAAGATCGACCCACACTTGCAACTTCCAGACTATGCGTTAATCGGTTATGAACGAAAACACTACCAGGCAAGGGAAAAACCTGTGTTTTATTTTGCAACCTGCGAAAAGGAGATGAAAAAATAATACGATCAAAATCGCGTTGAAACTGCGAACGGATTTCGTCAACATTTGATATTTCCTTGTTCTCTAGACCAAGTCGTTTTGCCGAAAGTAGTTTATCCCACTGCATCATAAATAGTTAAAAAAGTATATTTTCAAAAATCATTCAAAGATTTAAATATCAACTCCTAAAAAAATTCGTACCAAATAACCAATACCAAAAGTAAATGCAGCAACGCCCATGCTAATTGTAAACATTTCCCAGAATCGTTTACTAAAATTCAGATCTTTTGCAACTGAAATGTAATAGTTGAAAAATAAAATTATTAAAACGACAAAAGTTAAAGTTAATCCCAGACAAACAAAGTAATTGGTAAATAAAAAATAAGGAAGAATTAATATAACTACTGTGAAAACATATGCAAAACCGGTATAAAAAGATGATGTTATTGCATTTGAACCATTATTCTCAGCTTTGGTTGATAAATATTGTGATGCAGCCATAGAAAATGATGCAGCAATACCGGTAATTAAACCTGCAATTGCTATTAACCGTGTATTTTGCAAAGCAAATGTTAATCCGGCTAGCGTTCCGGTAAGTTCTACCAAGGCATCATTTAGTCCCAATACGATTGATCCAACATACTCGAGTTTTTTTTCCTCAATCATTCCAATAAGTTCTTTTTCGTGACCATCTTCTTCAAGAGCAATTTGACGGGCTTCGGGAACAAAAGATGCAGCATTCATATACGACTCATGTGCTCCTTCCTCGCCACGCTCCATAAGTTTTATCCCAAATGTTATTCCGAATATGCGGGCAATCCAGTAAAACTTAAATACTTTTAACCAATTTGGTTTGACATTAGCGTTGCTAATTTCTTTCCAAAAAAGATAATGTCGCATTTCATCTTTACCAATGTTTTCAAGCAACTTGCTGTTTTTTTCATTTTTAATTCTACGGGCAAGTCGTGTATAAATGTAATACTCTGTTATTTCGTTTTGCTGAAATTGTTTTATTTGTTCAATTTGCTCAGCATTTAAGTTTCTATTCATATCAAAAAATATTTATAAAAACAAAGTTAACCATACTTAAAATGAATACCCAATTAATAAATTAAAATTATCAGCCCAGTCACCATGAACTTTAAGTGTTGCCCCAATCCTGAAATTTTTGTAAAAACTATAACTTATTGTATACCGTTGATAGAAGTTTCTTATCTTATAAGGGGCATAGATATAGGTTCCCCAGTGTTGTGAAAAATCAAATTGTCCAAAAAGCAGGTGATGTCCTACAAGGAAAGATACTTGCTGATGGTCTAGACCCAATTGTTGCCTTTCGATTTTTTCTTTTGCAGCACCATCATTTAAATATTCAACTCCTAAGCTTAATCCGTTCAGCTTAGAAATTGTTTTTCCTACCAAACCATAAACTCCAAAGATAAATTTTGACATCTCTGAATTTAGGCTATCCTTCTCAATGGTTTTTATTGTTCCAAATGCACTTATCTTATAAAACCAACTGGGTTCATATTTATTTTTTTCATATTTGGGAAAGTTAAATGCACCTTGGCAAGTATAATTTAGTCCTAAACCAACGGTTGGAAAATTCATTCCGTAATTTGGCGATTTTGTCCCACCATTCGAAATATGATTATACTTTGCATAAGCCATTAGAGATAATTGCTCATTTATTTTATAGTAGGCATTAAGATCAATATGAGTTATAAATGCAAAATGAGTTGAAAAAAACAAATTCGTTGGATTATCTTTTTCGTTATATATTTTATCGAGATAAGTAGCTCCCACACCCATTCGTAATGATAAAAGGAAAGTTTTTCTACGCAACAGAAAGGGCTCTGCAAAACCAATCAAATTATATGAACTACCAACTATATCAGGATTAGCATAATTTATATATAAAAACGAAATACCAGTCTTTGAAAAACAATTGCATTGCTGAAAGTTTTTTTCTTTGATACGTAACCATGTCAGTTCAGCTTCAACACCAAAAGGATTGGTATTCGTAAGATGTTCTATTCTACTTGAATGTGAAAGTATAAAACCGTATTGAGGTTTAATGGCAAAATGTACTGGATTTTGAATGGAATCGTTTCCAAATAAGTTGTTTGTTTGAATTAATAAAAGAAGTACTAATAAAAATTTCATACTTGCAACTGATTTTGTTGAAAAGCAAATAAAGTAATTGTTTTTTAACCCCTTTTCCAAAAAAAATCAACTTTTAAAACAATATAATTTTTGTCAAATTGATAGTAGTAATTTTTTAAAAAACTCTTTTGTTTGTTTTTTTTCTATAAAGTTAGAACGTTGTTCGTCAAAATTTTATAAAAAAATTTTTTAAATCGTTATTTTTATATCTATTTGGTTTCCTTTGTCTTGTAGTTTTCAATAGAGTTTATTAACAAATTAAAATTATGATTAAAATCATGTTTTTAATAAAAAGTTTACAAACCTATTAACCGTAAGTTTTTTTGTATCAGTTTTTTTACTTTATTTGCGAGTTGTTTTTTGAATAAGGAGTATAAAGAATTCATGGAATTCGAAAAGAAATTAAAGACCAAAACCATTGTTGCTGTAGTTACTGTTTTGCTAATTTTGTGTTCAATTTATTTTTATCTCGGAATACAAAATCAAAGACAATATCGCGATTGGCAAATACAGAAGGACAATGAAATTGTATGTCTGGAAATTAAAAATCTTCTTTATAATACAAACTCTATTTATCGCGAAAAAATAAAATATTTCGTAAATAATCCTGATATTAAAAAAGAATTAGCTACTAATCAGGTAGACGAACTTTATAAAAAAGCATTACCCTTATATTCTGTTTTAAAATCTGAAAATCCGTTTCACTTTGTTATTAATTTTTATGGCCCCGATAATAGAGCTCTTTTGCTTTTAGATATTGGTCCTTCAGCATCAGCAGAACATACATTAACTGGTTCATTTATTGAACAAGTTAATAAAACAAAAAAAACCGTTTCGGGGTTCGAATTTTATAATTCACAATTATTTTATAAAATCGTCGAACCTATATTTTATGAAGGAAAATACCTTGGATGCATTGAGTTTGGATTACGCGAAAATGAGGTTTCTGATCAGATTGCCAAAAAATACAATATTTCTGTTGCATCTGTTTTTGAGAAAAAATTTGTTTCTAATTCTTTTCTGGAAAATGCTTCTGGTCAAAACCAGGATTTAATAATCCATTCGATCTACAATACTACCCTTTTCTCAAATATCACAGTTCAGAATCAAGAAATTATCGATAGTAGGTTCAAGTTTAATGATCGTTATTATGTTTCAACTTTTGTTGAAGTTCAGAACCAATTTCGTACCGAAGGATTTGCTGGTATTTTATTTATTAAAGATATTACACAACTTGAAAACCAATTTCAGGTTACCATTTATCGTTCATTACTCATCATTATATTGATTTTGATTGCCGTTTCCTTAATTCTGCATTTCTCATTTAATATTATATTACACAAGCTATTTAATTTACAAGACAGTATAGATCGAAGACTCGAAGAAAAGTCAAAAGAAATTATCAATGCCAATGCAGAGCTTAACCAAATTTTTAATACTACAGGAAATAGCATGCGGCTTATTGACACTAACTTTAACGTTCTACGAGTCAACCGCACATTTACTATGATGTCGGGTATAAGTAAAGAAAATGCAGAAGGGAACAAATGCTATGAAGTTTTTCCTGGCCCCTACTGTCACACCGCTGAATGTCCCTTGGTTAGAATAATGAATGGAGAAGAGCGCGTTGAGCAGGATATTCAGAAAAAAAATGCTGTTGGAACAGTAATCCCAGGACTTATTACCTCTGTTGCTTTTAAAGGAAGTACAGGTGAAGTACTTGGCATAATTGAAGATTTTAAAGATATATCCAAAAGAGTTGAAATTGAAGAAGCTCTTAAAAGAACAGAGCAGCAATTCTCCTTATTTATGGATAATATTCCTGTTGGTGTTTTTATTAAAGACGAAAACGGTAAAATGCTTTATATCAACAAGTATGTAAAAAGATCTGTTTTATCTGATAAGAGTATTGGTAGATTACCTAAAGAATTGTTTTCTGAAAAGTATGCCAACCGAATAATTAAAGAGGATCATAAAGTTATTGCCGGTGAAATTTTAGCGTTGGAAGAAGAATTACCTGATTTTTCAGGAAACATCAACTCGTTTTTAACTCATAAATTCCGATTCAGAAATGCAGACAACCAATGGCAGATTGGTGGTGTGATGATCGATATAACAAACAAAAAGAAAACTGAGCTACAACTTAAAATTCTGTCGAATGCAATTCAACATTCCCCAACTTGTGTTATAATTACCAATCTTAAAGGGGAAATAGAATTTGTAAATCATAGTTTTACACAAATAACCGGATACTCAACAACCGACGTTATCGGAAAGGAAATAAGTATTTTAAGATCCGAAGAATTGTCGAAAAGTATCTACCAGGATATAATGGATATTGTTATTACTGGTGTTGACTGGCAAGGTGAGTTTCAAAACATTAGGAAAAACGGTGAAAAGTATTGGGAATTGGCATCTATATCACCCGTTAAGAACGAAAAAGGAGAAATTACACATTTTGTGTTTATTTCTGAAGATATAACCAAACGTAAACACAATGAAAAGGAGCTAATTCTGGCAAAAGAAAAAGCAGAAGAAGCAGATCGATTAAAATCAGCATTTTTATCAAACCTTTCGCACGAAATCCGTACTCCAATGAATGCCATAATAGGATTTTCCAACTTATTATTGGACGAGGATCTGGCCTTCGATGAAAGGGTTAAGCTGAATAACTTAATTAATGATAATGGGTTTAGCCTTCTTAAAATTATTGAGGATGTGATTGATATTTCAAAAATTCAATCTGGAAATTTTGAAATTAAAAAATCCGATTGTCAGGTAAATAAAATTATTACTGAGTTATTTAACGAGTTTAAGAGCAGGATTGAAACTGATGAGCAAAAAGATATCCGTTTATCACTAAATAAAGGAGTTAGAAGAAAAGGTTTTACTATTTCAACTGATGCCAGACGATTGCGACAAGTATTACATAATTTAATCGAAAATGCAGTAAAATTTACTTCAAAGGGATTTGTTGAGTTTGGCTATTCAATCATCGAAAACAATACCATTCAGTTTTATGTTATCGACTCAGGTATTGGAATTGCACATGAAAAATTCGAACATATATATGATTTATTCCGCCAGGCCGACGAATCATTTACCCGTGAATATGGAGGAATGGGCATTGGACTTACAATAGCCAAGAAAATTGTTCAGCACCTTGGAGGAGAAATCTGGGCTCAATCTACACCCAATCAGGGAACAACAATTTACTTTACGCTTCCCTTAGAACCAGCTGAGCATAAGTTTGAAAAGATTACCGAGGATGAATATCAGGATTATGATTTCAATTGGCAAAATAAAGTTGTACTTGTAGCAGAAGACATTCCAATTAACTATACTTTTATTGAGGAAGCTTTAATCCCTACTAAAGCAAAAATCATTTGGGCAAAAGACGGAAAACAAGCGGTTGAAATGTGCATGCAAAATGATCAGATTGACCTGGTTTTAATGGATATTAAAATGCCTATAATGGATGGTTTTGAAGCAACAAGAATAATTAAGCAGCACAATAAAAATCTTAAGATTATTGGACAAACGGCATATGTTCACAATAATGAAGAAAAACAATGCAAAGATGCCGGATTCGATAATTATATGTCAAAACCCATTAGTATCGAAAATCTCCTTTATGCGATAAATCAGGCATTCTCTCAAAACTAGCCGGTTATTTAAATAAATTTGCAGCTTATATACCCGATTTTATCAAGGTGTATATAAAATTTGTATCATATTTATTTTAAATTTCTTACATTTATACAATCATTTTGTTAACCCAAAATTTATCCTAATATGGTAACAAATTATATTCAAGAGCTTTTGGCCACCAATAATCGGGTTATTATACCTAATTACGGTGCCTTTTTAGTTAGAGCTACATCAAAAGGTAAAGATTCCAATAAGCTTGAAGAAAAGCTAAATGATGTTTATTTTAGCCCATTTTTAAAATTTAATGATGAGCTTTTAGAAAGATTTATTATTAAAAAAGAAGGAATAACAAAAGATCAGGCGGCAGGAAAAATTAGAAATTTTATCGAAGAAGTTAAAATTAAACTAAATAATGATTCTGTTTTTGATATTAATAATTTTGGGCAATTTACCATGGATAAACAAGGTAAAGTTGTTTTTACTCCTGTTTCAAAAGAACTAGAAGTGAAAGAACCCAAAGAAGAGAAAGCTGAAGAAACAATGAAAAAAGAACCTAAAAAGCCAACATCAAAAACAGTTAAAGAACCTGCTAAAAAAGCAACTGTTAAAACAAAGACTACAAAAGCAACAGAAAAAATTTTAGTTGTTGATACGAAACCAGACCTCGAACCTATCAAACCAGAAATAAAAGTGGAAGAAAAACCCATCATCAAACCCGAACAAAAAACTCCTATTACAATTACAAAACCAGAAATAAAGCATACTCAACCAAAGAAAGAAACAACTGTAAATAAGGGATTGGTTTGGTCAATTGCCATCGGATTACCCTTAGCTGCAATATTTATATGGGCTTTATTAAACTTTGATACCATAAATAAAATCATTAAAAAAGAGAAAAAGCAAGAAATTAAGATTGAAAAAGTTGTTACTACAAAACCGGTTGAAGAATCGACCCTGATTCGCAAAAGAAGTATTATATTGTTGCTGGAAGTTTTAAAAATGCAACATATGCAGATACATACTTAAAATCATTGCAAGAGAAAGGATTCCCTGCAGAGAGACTTGCAGAACGAAATGGAATGTATGCTGTAAGTTATAATTCTTTTACAGATAAAACGCAAGCCCTTGCAGAATATAGGGTAATAACCCGCGAAAAAGGTCTCACTGCCTGGATTTTGTATTACTAACAGACATTTCAAATTAATACATAAAGCCACTTATTTGTGGCTTTTGTTGTTTCATTTATTGGACAATGTTGATTTTTTATTTTAATTTTATTTTTGCGGATTTTATAAACTATTTTTCTTTAATTTGCGCTTTATTAATCGATTATACTTTTTATGAATGAAAATTAAATACGCTGACCTCATTGAGCAAACCTTTGACTTTCCTCAGAAAGAGTTTGAGTTGGATGATGACAATCTCCTTTTCCACAAGATTCCTTTAATGGATGTAATTGAACAGTTCGGAACACCTCTTAAGTTTACCTATTTACCGCAAATTTCAAATCAAATAAAAAGAGCCAAAAAATGGTTCACTAATGCCATGGAAAAGGTCGACTATAAAAGCGATTATTTCTATTGTTACTGTACTAAAAGCTCGCATTTTAAACATGTGTTGCACGAGGCTTTAAAAAACGATATTCATATTGAAACCTCATCGGCATTTGATATTAATATTGTTGAAAAACTATTTGAAGATAAAAAAATTGACAAATCAACCTATATAATTTGTAACGGATTTAAGCGTGAAGCATATATAGATAACATTGCCCGATTAATCAATAATGGATTTAAAAATACAGTTCCTGTAATTGATAATATAAACGAAATAAATCTTTTCGAAGAAAAAGTTGAAGTTCCATTTCAGGTTGGAATACGTATTGCCTCTGAAGAAGAACCTAAGTTTGAGTTTTATACATCAAGACTCGGTATTGGATATAAAGATATTGTTCCTTTTTATAAGAAGAAAATCCGTGAAAATCCTAATATCAAGCTAAAAATGCTCCACTTCTTTATTAACACAGGGATAAAAGACAATTCATATTACTGGAGTGAACTTGGAAAATGTTTGAATGTTTATGGTGAGCTTAAAAAGGTTTGTCCCGAGCTTGATTCGTTAAATATTGGTGGTGGATTTCCAATTAAAAACAATCTTGCGTTTGATTATGATTACGAATACATGATTGAAGAAATCGTTTCGCAAATAAAAATTTTCTGTGAAGCGAATAATCTTAAAGAACCTAATATTTTTACTGAGTTTGGATCGTTTACTGTTGGCGAGTGCGGAGGTTTAATTTATTCTGTATTAGGTCAGAAAAAACAAAACGACAGAGAGGTCTGGAATATGATTGACAGCTCATTTATGACCACCCTTCCCGATAGCTGGGCAATAAATAAACGGTTTATTATGTTGCCAATAAACAAATGGAACAATACTTACGAACGTGTTTTCTTAGGTGGCTTAACCTGCGATAGCGATGACTACTATAACTCTGAACAGCATAGTAATGCTATCTATCTTCCAAAAGTATCATCAGGCGAAACACTCTATATTGGATTTTTTAATACAGGAGCTTATCAGGATTCACTTGGTGGTTTTGGCGGTCTTCAGCATTGCCTGATACCTTTTCCAAAACAAATTATCATTGATAAAGATAAAAAAGGGAAGTTTACCTATAGCTTATTCTCCGATGAGCAAACTCCTTTAGATATGCTTCAGATTTTGGGTTATTAAATATTATCAATTTTTTCAAATGACATACGCAGGAATACCAGAGAAATATTCAATTCTTGATTCAGCAAAAATTGTGTTGATTCCTGTTCCATATGATGGTACAAGCACATGGGTAAAAGGATCCGACAAAGGACCCGATGCCTTTTTAGACGCTTCAGCAAATATGGAATTATACGATATCGAGACAGATTATGAAGTATATAAAAAGGGCGTCTTTTTAGCTGATCCGGTAACCGAAAATTCATCGCCCGAAAAGATGGTCGAAGAAGTGTATAAAACTGCTTTAAACTATTTAAACAAAGGAAAATTTGTTACTCTTTTTGGAGGGGAGCACTCCGTAAGTATTGGATCAATAAGAGCTTTTAGGGAAAAATTCGACAATCTTACAGTTCTTCAGTTTGATGCTCATGCAGATTTACGAAAAGAATACGAAGAATCTGCCTGTAACCACGCTTGTGCTGTTCATGAAGCTCAGATTACTACAAACCTTGTTCAGATTGGTATTCGAAGCATGGATGTGGAAGAAAAACAATACATGAAAAAAGAAAATTGTTTTTTTTCACATCAGATACATGCAAATCCAAATTGGATGAATGATGCTCTAGGCAAAATCACCGACAATGTTTTTATTACAATTGACCTTGATGCTTTTGATTCAGCTATTATGCCATCAACAGGAACACCTGAGCCTGGTGGGTTGAATTGGTTTCAAATTATAGATTTTATAAGATTGGTAGTGCAACATAAAAATGTTGTTGGATTTGACATTATGGAGTTATGTCCGAATAAATCAAACAAGGCTCCTGATTATCTTGCCGCAAAACTATATTACAAAATACTTAGTTACGTTTTTAAAAAATCAACATAATTTAACTTGTTTTAAAAATGAAAAGAAATACGATATCACAGTTTATCGAAGATCATTATTTGCATTTTAATGCTGCAGCATTAAAAGATGCAGCCAAAGGATATGAAAAACACCTTGCCGAAGGTGGCAAAATGATGATTACTCTTGCTGGAGCTATGAGTACAGCAGAATTAGGAAAAAGTCTTGCAGAGATGATCCGTCAAGATAAAGTACAAATTATTTCATGTACAGGTGCAAATCTTGAAGAAGATTTAATGAATCTTGTTGCACACTCACATTACAAAAGAGTACCTCATTATCGAGATCTCACTCCTCAAGATGAATGGGATTTATTAGAAAAGGGATTAAACAGAGTTACTGATACATGTATACCAGAAGAAGAAGCTTTCCGTAGATTACAAAAACATATTTATAAATTATGGAAAGAGGCAGATGAAAAAGGAGAACGTTATCTTCCTCATGAATATATGTACAAAATGATTCTTTCAGGAGTTTTAGAACAATACTATGAAATAGATCGAAAAAACTCATGGATGATAGCTGCAGCAGAAAAAAACCTGCCAATAATTGTTCCGGGATGGGAAGATAGTACCATGGGTAATATTTTTGCATCATATTGCATTAAAGGTGATTTGAAGCCATCGACCATGAAATCGGGTATTGAATATATGACAACGCTTGCCGATTGGTATATTAAAAATTCAGGAGGTAAAGGTGTTGGATTTTTCCAAATTGGAGGTGGTATTTCCGGTGATTTTCCCATCTGTGTTGTACCGATGCTTTATCAGGATATGGAAATGCACAACATTCCTTTCTGGAGTTATTTTTGCCAAATATCAGATTCTACAACAAGTTACGGTTCGTATTCAGGAGCAGTACCAAACGAAAAAATTACCTGGGGAAAGTTGGATATAAATACTCCAAAATATATTGTTGAATCAGATGCCACTATTGTTGCTCCGTTAATTTTTGCGTGGTTGTTAAATTGGTAATCTAAAAAAGGCAGATCATAAAAAAGACCCTGTGCAGGGTCTTTTTTTATTCTGTTATAAAAATTCTATTCCGATTATTGAAATATCATCAAAAATGGCAATACTGCCTTCCATAATTTTCTGACTTTTTACTATAGCATTAATATTCTGGTCAATTTCATCATCGTTGGTTAGGCATTTCTCAACTTCTTCAGTACCAAAAGTAACTCCATCTTCATCAGTAAGTTCTACTAATCCATCTGTATAACAAAAAAGCTTTGATCGTTGGTCAATAGTAATAGATCCTTGTGTTATTCCTGGAATTTTATCAAGCATCCCCATTCCAACGCAGCCTTCACTTAAAAAAACAAGCTCCTTATCCTTAACTTTGTAAAATATCGGTTGATTATGCCCAGCATTAACATATTCGAGTTTATTTGTTTTATAACTATACTTGCCTATAAACAATGTAATAAACTTCTCTCCCTTTGCACTAGCCATAACCCGGTCATTCAGTTTATTAAGTACATCCGGAAGAGTAGCGTCGGAAGTAAAAAGAGCAAGTAAATTGGCCTGGAAGTTTGACATAAGAATGGCTGCCGAAATTCCTTTACCCGAAACATCTGCAATACAAAATCCAAACTCATCATCGCTAAGCTTTATGAAATCGTAATAATCTCCTCCTACTTCCTGATGCGGATGATAAAAAGTTGATACAAATATTTTATCATTATGGGGAAGCAGATCATTTTCAGGAATAAGCATGGCTTGCATCTTTTTGGCAAGCTCAAGCTCTTTTTTTAAAGCTTCCTGACGTAACGACTCTTTATACAATCGAATATTTTCAATAGCTACAATAATAATATTCGAAAGGGTCTGAATAAAATGCAAATGTTTGATAGTAGGACTTACTCCTTCACTTTCTTCTTCAATATCTCCAATAAGAACAAATGCAATCGGTAAATTATTATTAAACACAGGTATTATATTATCGAATACCCGTAATGAAGGATTTGGAGATGCTGTTATGAAAGAGATTTCTTTGTGTTCAATCAGATCTTTTTCAACACTAATTTGGTCAATTATATCCTTGGAGCATCCTGAGCTAAGAATAAGGTGCCAGGTTTTATCAAACTTAAAAATCAGTATTTTACCAATATTTAAGTCATCTGTAAGAATCTTTTCATAGCTTTTAAGCAAGTCTTCAGTTGAAAGGTTTGCATTAATTGCTTTAGTAATAGCAAGCAAAGTATTCAGCTTAAACGTTGAAAGTTTTAACCTGTTTATTGATGCTTTGCTCGAGATGTCCATATTTCAGAAACTTAGTTTTGTATTCTGACTAAATATATAAAAAATACAATAGAAATGAAAATATTATTTTACTCTTTCGCTATATGATTTGTCTCGGGTATCAACTTTTATTTTTTCGCCTGTAACAATAAACAAGGGAACCATAATTGATGCACCTGTCTCAACCCTGGCTGGTTTAAGTGCATTACTCGAAGCGGTATCCCCTTTTATACCGGGTTCTGTATAAGTAACTTCTAAATCAACAAACGGAGGTAATTCACAATACAGAGGTGTTTCAGTGTCTGCATGATAAACAGCTTCAACACTTTGTCCTTCCTTTAATAAATCGGGTGCATTTATTAATTCTTTTTCAAATGATACCTGTTCGTAGGTTTCGAGATGCATAAAATGATACCCCATATCATCGGTATATAGAAATTGATAAGGGCGTCGTTCAATTCGTTGTACATTTACTTTAACTCCAGCATTGAACGTGTTTTCAATTACCTTACCTGTTTTAAGGTTTTTTAATTTTGTTCGTACAAAAGCTCCTCCTTTTCCTGGTTTTACATGTTGAAATTGAACTATTGCATACAAATCATTATTAAATTCAATACACAATCCATTCTTAAAATCTGCAGTTGTTGCCATAAAAAAATTAAGTTTTACAATTTTAGGATGCAAAAATAGTGTAAATCATTAAAATAACTAAAATTTATTGAACATTATATTGATGCAAGTATTATTTTAATCGATCTGAACCAGATTATACTTTAATCCCTTGTATTCAATCAGATCACACTTTACTGATCCGATTATTAGATCAATTCTTATTTGTAAGGGAATATAATTCTTATCTTTTGATATCCATATTGTAACATCATCTTCAGAATCAAAAACACGGCCTGGTTCAACAACGGGAGAAAATTTCATCGCATTAAATTTGCCAAGTTTTGTTTTAACTTTTTCATCCCCTACATATCTCATTTTTAAGGGGAACAATTCGTCAGCAAAATAGGTGTCGAGTATAACACTATCACCAACCTTTTTAACCTTATCAAATACTGCATTACGCATGTAGTAAAAGGCTGATAACATATCAAGAATATTTTCGGGTACACTTTTTTCTCCAGATCGTTTGCTAATAAGTTTCTTGTCGGAGTGAAAAAACTGAACTTCATTATAATACTTATATCCTCCTTCTTTTATATTTCGAATAGAAAAATACGGTAGTCCAGAAATTGTGTCAAAAAGGCTTTCGTAAACATCGCGAACTTTGTATAATTTATCTGCTAGTCCTATAGTATGTGCATATGCCTTTGCATGAAAAACTTTTTTGCCGAGGTAAACCGAATCTTTAACAATTAATGCGGCAGTTCCTGCATTAATCAGTCCAAAATGAGCTACATATTTTAAGCTTTCTCCTGATACAAAAGCCACCTTATTATTTAAATTCTGACTTCCAATAGGCTTAATAAAACCTATAAGCATAATTAAAAGAGAAACTATTTTAATACTTCTATTCATTTTTGTTTGTTTTACTAATTAAAACAAATCATATGCAAAATACTAACCAAAAATATTCTTCTTTGGTATTGTAGCAACAAAATCCTTTAAATAGAAAGGCTCAAAGTATGCCGTATTTTCAAAATTTTTCATTTTAAAGGATTCTTCCGATAAAGCGGCCATATTCTCGGCAAGAGGGCAAATATCAGGAATATATGTAAAATTTTTGTGTTTTATAATTTCATTAACCTTTATAGCTCCATCTCCAAAACATACGATTTTGTTTTTTTCCAATAGCTCAGCAAATGATTCCTTATTAATTATCTCCGCTGCTACCTCTCTTATTTTTTCCCCTTCTGAGGTATATAATCCAGTATAAACCTCCATTCTTCTTGCATCAATCATTGGCAACAACGTTGATTTATTAAATTCGTCAACAAAAACCTCTTTTTTAATTATTTTATTAATTACACTAAAACACATCAATTGAAGTGTATTAATCGCAATCAATGGTTTACCAAGTGCATAACATAATCCTTTCCCCACAGAAACACCAATGCGCAATCCTGTATAAGATCCAGGTCCCTTACTTACGGCTATAGCATCTATTTGATTAAAGCCAACTTTTGATTCATTCAAAACCTCATCTATATAAAGAGTAAGCGACTTTGCGTGCGATTTTTCATCATGATTTTCTCGCTTGCTAACAACTACTCCATTTTTAGCTAAAGCAACAGAACAAACAATTGTAGACGTTTCAATACTTAAGATTAAGGCCATAAATAAAAGTTCTGGTCAATTTTAATTTGAGGTCGAAATTACTCTTTTTCTTCAAATAGTTTTTTCTCATCGACAACAGATACTTTTGAACCTTTTTTCAGTTTTCTCGAAATTGCGCTATATGGCGCAACAACAATCTGATCATCGGCTGAAATACCTGAAAGGATTTCAATAAAACGACTATCTTGAATGCCCGTAATAACTGGTTGTAAATTAACGGAATCATTAACAACGACAAATACCATTTCCTTTGGTTCGTTATTCTCTTTTTCAGTTATCAACTCACCTTTAATCTCAATAGAATCAATACGTGTGGTAACAGCTTGGATGGGTATAGACAATACTCCTTTTTTAGTGTTCGTCTGAATATCAACTGATGCCGACATACCAGGCCGAAATGGATTGAGCTTACCCCTGTTTTTTAAATGCTCATATGAGTCTTTTAATAACAGAATTTTTACTTCAAAACTAGTAACCTGATCAACAGACATTCCAGTAACATTTGCCGAATTGGCTATCTGAGTAACTACCCCTGCGAATTTCTCTCCTAAATATGCGTCTATTTCAACAAAGGCAGTATCATTTAGCTTAACCTTAATAATATCATTCTCGTTGACTTCTACTTTAACCTCCATTCTCTCAAGGTTAGCAATACGAAGAATTTCTGTACCTGGCATTTGCATTGTTCCAACAACACGTTCACCTTTTTCAACATTTAATTTAGAGATCGTTCCTGTGATTGGAGAATATATAGTTGTTTTTTTAAGGTTCTCTTCTGCTTCTTTTAACGTTGCTTCAGCACTCTGAACTGCATATTTTGAAGCCTCAACAGATTTTTTGGCTGCTTCTAGTTCTGATTTTGTAATTTCGTAGTTTGATAAAGCAGCTTCAAAATCTGATTCAGAAATTGTTTTTTGCTCCCACAATACTTTACTACGATCGAACGATTTTTGTGTTTGGTTAAATTTAGTTAGCACTTGCTCTAACATGGATTGAGAATTGGCATAATTTGCTTTATAAGAATTTACCGAAGCTCTAGTGCGATCAATTGCCGAAAGATAAATATCTGGTTTAATTTTAAGCAATAAATCTCCTTTTTGAACATCGTCTCCCTCAGCAATATTTAGCTCAACGATCTCTCCAGAGACATCTGGTGAAATTTTAACTTCAGTCTCGGGTTGAACTTTGCCGCTGGCAGTTACCAATTCATTAATTGTCCTGTTTTCTGGATTTTCGACACTAACCTTAATTAAAACTTCTCCACCAAACCAACCGGCTTTTTTACCGATAATAGCAAAAACTATTAAAACGACTGCAGCTGCAAGAAGATATTTAAGTAATTTATTGTTTTTCATGATTTTCGAATTAGAAATTTACTTTGTGCTTGGTATTATATAAATTTACACAATAATAGAATATTTTAATTTACACGTCAAATTTAAGAAAACCATTTGGTTATAATTAAACGTATTTACTATTAAATTTTCTTTTTTTTAGTGAATAATATTCCTATTATTGGTCAATAATATATCGAAATGAAAAGCAAAAGAACCTTTGTAAAATCCTTATCTTTTTTTTCGGGCAAGAATCGTAAGTTGGTAACAGTATTGCTTTTAGAAACATATATTGTAATTGTAATTTTGTTTTTTTTATTAGGCTATTTCTCTATTTTCCAAAAGTACCAGGCTTTTAAAAGGGAGAGTATTGAACTTCGACAAAACTATATTGAAACAAAAAAACAATTTATAAAAAAAGAAACACTTGATGCTATTGATTTTATAAACTATAGTAGGTTACAGACAGAACAATCTTTAAAAGAACTGCTTAAAAACAGAACAAATGAAGCCATAAGCATTGCTCAAAATATTTATGATGAATATAAAAACAAAAAAGGTCAAAATGAAATTCAGAAAATTATAATAGATGCATTACGACCAGTTCGATTTAATAATGGACGAAGTTATTATTTTATTGGATCATTAAATGGAACTGAATATTTATTCCCAATTAACAAAGAGTACGAAGGAAAGAACCTGATAAATCTGCAAGATGACATGGGAAACTATGTTGTTCGGGATGAAATCTCTATGGTTAAAACATATGGAGAAGGTTTTTGTTATGGTTTCTGGAAGAAGCCCGGATCAGAAGCTAACTCACAACAGAAAATCTCATATGTAAAACACTTTCTCCCATTTAATTGGTATATCGGAACAGGTGAATATATTGATGATTTTACAATGGGTGTTCAAAAAAATGTGCTCGAACGAATATCAAAAATTCGTTTTGAAAAAGAAGGGTATATTTTTATAAATACCTACAATGGTGACGCGTTAATTACAGATGGAACTCTTGTACAAGAAAACAAAAATCTTTGGGAATTAGAGGATCCAAATGGAGTAAAAGTTATTCAAGAAGAAAGAAATGCGGTTAAGAATCCAGATGGTGACTTTATTTATTATTCCTGGAGAAAACTTACTTCCTCGGAAATTGAAAATAAAATATCGTTCGTTAAGGGTATACATGAATGGCAATGGATGGTAGGAGCTGGTGTTTACACTGATGAGATAGAAACAACACTAAAACAACATAGAAGCTCTCTTTATAAAAACATAAGAAAAGATATTATAATAATTCTTTCTGTACTTATAGTTGTACTAATCGCATTTTCGTTTTTTGCTTTATTTATATCAAAAAGAGCAACAGGTAGTATTAATTCTTTTTTAAGGTTTTTTGAAAAAGCATCACGTGATTTTATTTTGATTGACGAAAATAGAGTTTATTTCTCTGAATTTAAATCTTTAGCTATTTCAGCAAATAGCATGATCAGAGAAATGAAAAAAACGCAATTGCTCAAAATTGAAGAAGAGGTTTATTTCGAAGGACTCTTTGAAAGTGCTCCTGAAGCAATTGTGTTGGTTGGCAATAACGGTCATGTTATGCGAGTTAATAAAGAATTTACAAAATTGTTTGGTTTTACAAAAACCGAGATTTATCATAAAGATGTTGATGATTTTATTGTTCCCGAAGAGCTTAAAACCGAAGCAAGAGAAAATGCACTAAGATCAGAAAGAGGGTCAAATGTGTCTATTGAAACCATGCGATTATGTAAAGACGGGAGAAAAATATTTGTCTCGATTTTAGCTACCCCAATTCTAAATAAAACAGGGAAACTAGGAACGTATATTATTTACAGAGACATTACAAATCAGAAGTTAGCCGAACAAAATTTAAATGAAGCTAAATCAAGAGCAGAAGAATCTGATAGGCTAAAAACTGCTTTTCTTACCAATATGTCGCATGAGATTCGTACCCCAATGAATGCTATAATTGGATTCTCAACACTAATTAAAAACCCGAATCTAAAATCCGATGATAAATCAGAGTACATCGATATTATTGAAAAAAGTGCTTATAATTTGTTAACCATACCATAATAGATGATTTGCTGGTTAGTTTTGAATCGCTGAAAAAATTAAAAGAAATTAAACATATCCGCTTTTATGCAAAAAAAGGAGTTCCCGGTAAAGATTTTATTGTAAACACTGATCCCAAGAGGTTTAAACAAGTATATACTCATTTGCTCGATAATGCCCTCAAGTTTACAGAAAAAGGTAAGGTTGAGTTTGGCTATTACATTAAAGATTCGAATCTGATTTGTTATGTAAAAGACACAGGTATAGGTATCCCCTTTGAAAAAATGGATTTTGTTGTAAAACCATTTAGACAAGCCGATGAAACAGATACAAGAAAATATGGAGGTACGGGCCTAGGTCTTTCGATATCAAAGAAATTAGTAGAAAATCTTGGTGGTAGAATGTGGTTTGAATCAGAAACTGGAATTGGTACAACTTTTTATTTTTCAATTCCAAATGAACAAGCTACAAAAAACGAGATGTCTGATAGTCAAAAATCGGGTAGTTTGCATTTTAATAATTGGCAGAACAAAAAAATATTAATTGCCGAAGATGCTGAAACAAATTTTAGATTTCTTGAAGCTGTTCTAGAAAAAACAAACGTTACACTAAATTGGGCAAAAGATGGCAAAGAAGTATTAGATTTGCTGGAAAAAAACAGTGATTATGATCTAATCTTGATGGATATTCAGATGCCGGTGCTAAATGGGAATGAGGTTTTAAAGCAAATCAAAAGTAAAGGGATTAAAATACCAGTTATCGCACAAACTGCTTTTGCCATGGAAAGTGACAGGCAAGAAATAATTAATTTGGGCTATGATGATTATCTTATAAAACCTATCGAAATAAGCCTTTTACTAAAGAAAATCTCCGAAATATTTGAAAAATAATTCTATCCGATGACTGAAAAAAACATTCCAGTTAAGGGAATTGGTCTTGTAAAATTTAAAAAAAATAAACGATCAAAAGCGTTGACAATTTCTATTCGACCATTAAAAGGGATTACCGTAAATATGCCATTTTATTTACCATTTAGCGAGGCTTTGCGAATAGTTGAATTTCGGAAGGAATGGATTGAAAAGAATTTACCCAAAATAAAAAAAATAGAAGAAAAAGCAACTCTCTTTTCAGAAGCAACAACCTTTAAAACCAGAACAAGAACGTTAAATATAGTTAGTTATACTGGCGAAAAATTTACTGCTCATTTAACACACAATTCTATTGATCTAAGGTATCCTGCAGCATTTAATGTCAATCAAACCAGTATTCAGGAATTAATTCGCAAATCAATTCTTTGGGCTTTAAAAAATGAGGCCAAAGAATATTTGCCACAAAGATTAAATACCCTATGTCACAAACATGGCTTTAATTATAACAAGCTCTTTTTAAAGAACAATAAAACCAACTGGGGAAGTTGTTCTGGCAAAAACAATATCAATTTAAATATTCATCTAATTCGTTTACCCGATTATCTAATCGATTACGTAATAATTCATGAATTATGCCATACTGTTGAAAAGAATCACAGCAATCAATTTTGGATGCTTATGGCTCGTTTTATCGCTAATCCCAAACAGTTATCAAAAGAATTGAGAACATATTCGACCCATATTTATTAATTTTCAAAAAAACAATTGCTTGTTAATAGTTTGATTTTTTCGCAAAAAAATGTAAGTTTAGAGGTTTTTATCAAGCAAACAATATAAAATAATAATTAGCTTTTTACGTAATACAAATCTAGCTATTTGTTGTTTTTTATGAGTTTCATAATAATTTTGATGCTAAAATAAAGATTTCAGCTATGAAAATAAAGCTTAAAATCCAGCAAAAAATACAACTTTTCATTATTTCCTCCTCTATTCTTATTTATATTATAGCAATTGGTTATATAAGTTTAAATGCAAGAAAAATGGCATTTAAACTAGAAACTGAATCTGTTAAATTACAAGCATTAGGTGCAGCAAAAGAAATTAAAGCAACATTTGATGCCAATATGGCAATTGTTAAAACTCTTGCTGAGGTTTACCGCAACTACACAAAGTTTCCGCTTGAAGAATGGAAAGGACATATTAAAGATTTTTATTATGAAGTATTTAAAGAAAATCCCGAAATCTATAGTTTGTGGGACAGTTGGGAGTTAAGTGCTGTTGATCCTAGCTGGACTAAACCAACCGGAAGGTTTGTAACTATCCATTGGCGTGAGAATGGTATTATACAAAGTAATTATGAATTACGTAGTTTAACTGGAGATCCTCCAATATATGGAAAATACAAATACATTTATTCCCCAGCTATTTGGGAACCCTATTTAGACCAGGTTCAGGGAAACAAAGCAGAACTGTTTTTAATGACTACTTTTGATGTTCCAATTATGGTTAATGGGAAATATATTGGAATGGTTGCCATGGATATAACTCTTTCTGAAATTCAGTATTATCTCAGCAAAATACATCCATATGAGGGTAGTTATTCTATTATGGTATCCAATGGGGGTCTTATTGCAGGGCATCCAAATAAAGACATCCAGAGCAAACCATTCGCAGAAGTATATCCTGAGCTAGATTCAAAATTCAAAATTTCGGAGAGAATTAAGAAAGGAGACGCTTTTACTTTTGTTCATAAGGATACCTCTGGTTTAGAAATGTATTCAGAAGTCGTTCCTGTTTTTGTGAAAAACAACAATACCCCATGGTCCATTATTTTATCGGTTCCAACCAACATAATAATGGCTGAAGCTAACAAAAACTTTATAATTTCAGCGGTGGTCGGTATATTTGGTCTAATTTTATTAATTATAATCATTTTCATTATTAGCAAAAACATTACCAATCCAGTATCAAGAATAACTCAGCTTCTAAAATTATTATCTAAAGGACATATTGATAAAAAAATGGCTGTAAAATTGTCTTCGGGTGATGAAATTGAAGAAATGGCCGATGCTCTTAATGAATCCATTGAAGGCCTTAACAAAAAAGTTGAATTTGCAAATCATATCGGAGAAGGAAATTTAAATACTGAATTTAATTTGCTTAGCGATGATGATGTGTTAGGACACTCATTGCTTGAAATGCGCCAAAGCCTTTTAAAAGCACAGGAAGAAGACAATAAACGAAGAATTGAGGATGATAAACGAAGGTGGACAAATGAGGGACTGGCCAAATTTGCAGAGATTCTTCGTCAAAACAATAATAACCTCGATATTTTAGCTAATGAAATTATTAGAAATCTGATTTATTACATAAATGCGAATCAAGGAGGACTTTTCATTGTAAACGATCAAGACAGAAGCAATGTTGTACTTGAGTTATTAGCTTCTTTTGCATATAATCGAAAAAAATATTTAAAAAAACAAATTCAATTAGGAGAAGGATTGGTTGGCGCCTGTGCTGTTGAAAAAGAAACTATTCATTTAACAGAAATACCTCAGGAATATGTAAAAATAACCAGTGGTTTGGGTGGCTCCAATCCAACCAGTTTATTGTTGGTTCCTCTTTTAATCGAAAACGATATGTTAGGTGTAATTGAAATTGCCTCATTTAATAATTTTGAAAAACACGAGATTGAGTTTATCGAGAAAGTGGCGGAAAGTATTGCATCGACACTTAAATCTGTTAGAATAAATATCCGAACATCTCAACTTTTAGAACAATCTCAGCAGCAATCAGAAGAAATGGCAGCACAAGAAGAGGAAATGCGACAGAATATGGAGGAGCTTCAAGCTACACAAGAAGAATCAGCGCGTCGTGAATCAGAATTTAAAGGCACCCTTGATGCGATTGATCATTTTCTGTTAAAGGCTGAGTTTTCTTTTAATGGCGACATTCTTTTAGCAAACAACCAGTTTTTACAAAAATTCGAATATACCATTAACGAAATTAAGGGATTAAAAAATACGGCCTTTATTCCAGAGCAAGAGATACCAAAATTTCAAAAAATTTGGACATCTGTTAATTCTGGGTCAGGACATCAGGAAAAGATGAAACTAAAATTAAAATCAGGAAAATCTTTAGAATTTATTGTGTCAATTAACCCCGTTTATGTTAATGATGAAATTGAAAAAATAATTTTATTAGCAATTGATCCGAACTTATTCTAAATCAATCCTTTTAATTTAGAGTATTATGACATAAAGGGATTTTATATTTTAAAGGAAACATTGAAATTATATTATCAGAAACTGAATAAATAAAAAGAAAATATGAAGATTAAGCTCAATTTAAAAAACAAGATGCAATTATACCTGATTAGTATATCTGTGGCTATTTATGTAATAGCTATTGGCTATATCAGTGTAAACGCAAAAAAAGCAGCTTATAACGATTCGGTAGAAATTGTAAATACATATGTTGAAAAATATGCTTTTCAGATTCAATCTGACCTGAATGAATACTTTTCATCAGTAAGAACATTGGCAAAAGCATTTTCTGTTTATAATACAATGCCCAGAGAAACATGGGATCCATTATTTGTCAGGATGTATGATAAAGTTTACAGAGATAATCCTGATTTTTATAAGCTATGGGACAGCTGGGAGTTGAATAAGTTTGATAAAACCTGGACCCTACCAACTGGACGTGTTGCCAATGTTTACTCTCGTATTAATGGAGCTGTTCATTATAAGCAGGATATTAGAAGCCTTGATGGAGATCCTCCTGTTTATGCCAATATAAAAACCCAGGCAAAAGAACTTGTTTTGCCTATTTATTTCGATGTTTTTACTGAAGAGCTTGAAGATACCAAGCTAATGACTAGCCTTGTCACTCCTATTATAGTAAATAACCAATATCATGGTATGATTGGCGTTGATCTTATTCTGGAAAAATTTCAGGATATGGTTGAAAAAATAAGATTAAAACAGTTTGATGGTTCGTATGCATTTTTACTAAGTCAGGAAGCCAAATATGCCGGACATCCAAAAACAGAATTACTTAATCAGGTAGCAGAATTTACCTTAAAAACGGGCGAAAAAGCGGATCTATTAAAAGCATTTGGAAAAGGTGAACAATTCTCAATTATTGTTAAAGACGAGGCAAATTCATCTCATTTTGTAGCATTTGCACCAATAAAAATTGGAAGAACAAATACCCCATGGTACATTGGCCTTTCTGTTCCTACCAACTCTATTATGGCAATGGCCGATCGTAATTTTATGATATCTATTCTGGTTGGAATTATCGGGATAATTATTCTAAGTTCTGTGATTTATCTTATTACAAAAAATATTTCTGATCCTATACAAAAAATTACTGGATTTTTAAACCTGCTAGCAAAGGGAAAAACCAGTGTTAAAATGGCCTTTAACATTAATTCAGGTGACGAAATTGAAGAAATGTCGAATGCGCTTAATACTTCTATTATTGAATTGAACAAAAAAACAGACTTTGCAAATCAAATTGGGTTTGGAAATCTTGATCATGAATTTAAACTGGTTAGTGATGAGGATGAATTGGGTCTTGCCTTAATTAATATGCGTAATAGTTTAGCCAAGGCGCGAATTGAAGAAGAAAATCGCAAAATTGAAGATGAAAAACGTCGTTGGACAAACGAGGGATTAGCAAAATTTGCTGATATTCTTAGACAAAATAATAATGATCTTGCAAAATTATCAACCGAAATTATAAAAAATCTTGTTTATTATTTGGGTGCAAATCAAGGTGGATTATTTCTCCTTAACGATGATGATAAAAACCACGTTTTTCTTAATTTGATTTCAGCTTTTGCTTATGACACAAAGAAGTTTGTTGATCGTACTATCGAATTAGGAGATGGGATTGTTGGTACATGCGCAATTGAAAGAGAAACAATATACATGACCGACATACCTCAAGATTATATTTCGATTACATCCGGTTTGGGTGGTGCGAATCCTGATTCCCTCCTTATTGTTCCTTTAAATATGGAGGATAAGGTATATGGGGTAATTGAGATTGCATCATTTAAAAAATTTGAAGATTACCATATCGAATTTGTTGAAAAAGTTGGACAGAATATTGCATCTACACTTTCATCTGTTCAAATAAATATTAAAACCAATGAACTGCTGGAAAAATTCCAGCAGCAATCAGAAGAAATGGCAGCACAAGAAGAAGAAATGCGACAGAATATGGAAGAGTTGCAAGCTACCCAAGAAGAAGCTGCACGTAAAGGAGCTGAAATGGAAAGTCTAATTCATGCACTCGACCAATCAAGCTATGTTATTGAATATGACCTAGACGGATATATCACTAAAGCCAATGACAATTATCTGACCCTTTTAAATATGAAAAGATCTGATATTATTGGTGTTCATCATGCAGATAAAATGGAATTTGATGACCAGCAAAAAACAGAGTATACTAAATTCTGGACTGATCTCCGATTGGGTAAAACACGAAAAGAAAGAACCAAGGCCATAGTAAACGGAAAAACATATCATTTTTTCGAAATATATTCTCCACTTTTCGATGAAAACGGGAATGTTACGAAAATCTTGAAAATTTCTCATGAATTGGCTGATTTCAAATAAGGTTAAAAAAAGTAAAATATATAAGCTATGAAGCTAAAACTCAAAATACAACAGAAGATACAAATTTTTATTATTTCTTCAACCATAATTATTTACCTTATAGCCGTTGGTTATATTAGTCTTAATGCTCGTAAAATGGCATACAACGATGCTACTGAATTAACCAATCTTCATGTTCAGGAAGCTGCAAAAAACATTAAAGCACAACTTGATGCCGATATGATGGTTGTTAAGACGCTTACTGATGCGTTTTATCTTTATAAAGAGTATCCTAAAGATGAATGGCAAGATCTTGTTCATAAAATATATTTTAATGTTTTTAAAAACAATCCACATATTTACGGCTTGTGGGATAGTTGGGAGCTTGGTTTTATTGATAAAAACTATGATAAACCATATGGAAGAGTTTGCCATACTTATTGGAGAGAAAATGGTTCCATTAAAAATAGTATTGAATACAGGAGTATGACTGGGGATCCTCCATTATATACCATTACAAAATCTATTCTGGTTCCATCTGTCGCAGAACCCTATTTTGATATTGTTACGGCTGATAAACAAGCATCTTACCTTATGTTTAGTTTAAGATCTCCAATGCTTGTTAATAATCAGTTTGCTGGTGTCGTTGCAATTGACATTACGCTTGCAGAATTTCAAAAGATAATTGAAAACATAAAGCCCTTCGAAGGTAGCTATGCTTTTTTATTATCGCATCAATCAGTTATTGCCGGTCATTACCAAACTGATTTATTAAACCAGAAATTCGAAGAGGTTTTTCCTGGGGATGAAAAACAATTTATGGTTTCGGAGAAAATTAAGAAAGGTGAAAGTTTTAATTATATAAGTAAGGATGCAAATGGTGTTCCAACATACTACTCATATGCTCCTATTTTGGTTAAACACACGGTTAATCCTTGGTCAATAGCGATTGCCGTTCCAGTGGCCGAAATAATGACCAAAGCAAACAGAAATTTTAGAATTTCGATTTTAGTAGGTATTGCAGGTATTCTTGTAATGATTATTGTTATCTATTTTATTGGAAGAAATATTACAAACCCAATAACAAAAATTACTGGTTTGCTTAATCTTGTTGCCAAGGGACATGTAGATGAAAAAATGCGTATAAATATTTCTTCTGGTGATGAAATTGAAGAAATGGCTGTTGCCTTAAATAAGTCGATTGAAGGACTAAATAATAAGGTTGATTTTGCAAACTATATTGGTAAGGGAGAATTAAACCATGAGTTTGTTCTGCTAAGCAACGAAGATGTTTTAGGTAAATCATTAATTGAGATGAGAAATAGCCTTGTAAGAGCCAAGGAAGAAGAAGAAAAAAGGAAGATTGAGGATGATAAACGTCGATGGTCTAATGAAGGATTAGCTAAATTCGCTGATATTTTAAGACAAAACAATGATAATCTCGAAACCCTTGCAACAGAAATTATAATGAATCTTGTTAATTATCTTAATGCAAATCAGGGTGGGGTATTTATACTAAATGATGATGATAAAGAACATGTTGTTTTATCAATGCTTTCATCGTTTGCTTTTGATCGTCGAAAATTCCTGCAGAAAAACATTGAATTAGGCGAAGGACTGGTTGGAACATGTGCAATTGAAAAAAGGACCATTTATATGACTTCCCTTCCACAAGATTATATTGAAGTAACATCAGGGCTTGGAGGAGCTAATCCTAATTGTTTATTAATTGTTCCTCTTAAATTAGAAGAAACGGTACTTGGTGTTCTTGAAATTGCTTCATTTAATGTTTTCGAAAAGCATGAAATTGAATTTGTCGAAAAATTAGCCGAAAGTATAGCATCTACATTATCTTCTGTTCGAATCAACATTAGAACTACTGAGTTGCTTGAAAGATCACAACAACAGGCTGAAGAAATGGCCGCCCAAGAAGAAGAGGTTCGTCAAAATATGGAAGAACTTCAAGCAACACAAGAAGAATCGGCGCGTAAAAGTGCCGAAATGGAGGGATTAATTGAGGCTCTTAATACATCAAGTTATGTTATTGAATACGATATTGATGGATATATACAAAACGCAAACGAGAATTATTTAACATTAATAGGCTTAAGTAAGCAAGAGGTTTTAGGCACACATCATTCGGGGAATATGGAATTTACAGAACAACAACAAGATGATTATGATAAATTCTGGAAAGATTTGCGCACCGGAAAAGTTCGTAAAGAAACAACAAAAGTAAATGTTAGGGGCAAGCAATTTATTTTTGCTGAAACATATACTCCAATAAGAAATTCTGATGGCGAAATTTATAAAATCTTAAAGATCTCTAATAACATTACTGATTTCCATAAAAATTAATTATAACTGAACAAATAAGAAATCCTGCCTAAAAAGCAGGATTTTCTGTTGTTTGATATACAAGTATACTAATAACCTATAATTATTGGCATTTTAAAACAGTTTCGATCTGATATTTTGCCTGAGGTGCATAATCTCCCTTATTTGCTTTTTTGTAAGCATCGCAAGCCGCAGCATTATCTTCTTTACCTACATATGAATTTCCTAATTCAAAATAAATACGTGCATCTTTAGTTGTACCTTGTTCTTTAAATAGTTCAAGCGATTTGTTTGCAGCAGCAATAGCATCATCCCATTTTGAAAGCTTGTTATAAGCAGCAGCTAATTGGTAATGTATTTCTGAATCACCTTCTTTATAATTCAAAAGGTTCTTAAAATGGTTAACTGCATTATCATATTTTTTTGCTTTCATTGCATCAGCACCATTTCTCAAGAAAAAATTTCCAGCCAATTGTTTTGCAATATCTTCTGATTTTGCATCATTTGCCTGTATAGCAACATCCATCGCTTTATCAATTGTTTCTTTAAATTCATTAGGTTTGTTTGTTTCATCAAAAACCTGGGCTTTTCTTATATATGCTGTAGCATAATTTGGATCGAGTTCAATTGATTTATTTAATGCAACTAACGCCTCATCGTACTTTTTTGCATCAAATTGTTCTTTTCCCTTTGCATAATATACTTTGGGAATTGCGCCATTGGCTCTTTTCAGATATTTGTCATTATTATAAGTTGTTGAATAATCAACCAGAGATTGAAATGACGATAAACAATCATCATATTTTTTCTCTTTAAGTTGTGTACTTGCTTTCTTATACAATACCACAAGGATTTGTTCTTCAGCCTTAGGTTTATTTTCATTTTCAGGTTCTACCTGATTAAATATTTCGATAGCGCTTTTAAACGATGCAATTGCTTCATCAAAATTATCAACCTGCGACAATTCAACTCCTTTATTAAAAGCAGCTAATGCATCATTTACCGTTTGGGCATTTAAAACCGTGGTAAAACCAGTCATAACCAATAAAAAAAAGATGATTTTTTTACTTAAATTCAATTTCATAATAGTAAGTTTTAAATAATAATTTGTTTTTATAGTTGGGCCTAAAAATATAAAAATGATTAGTAATACAAAATTTTTAATGTTTAATTTTAAATCTATACAAATATTAAACCAATTTATTGGTTTGCTATTGACATTTTATAATATGTCTGATTCTCGGTAAACTCAATCTCTATTAAATCGAGAACAATTAGATTTACCAGTATTTTTTGAGCTTTTGGTTTAGAGATTTTCGTTAGCTTTTTAAATTTTGAAAAAGTAATTTTCTGGTTTTCTGAAAGATAATCAAAGAGTTGTTTTTCTATTTCTGAATACCGAATAAGTATCCCTTTTTTGCCTTTTTTCCTTTCCCAGACTTTTAGTAAAATATTATTTGCCGTAAAATTCTGATCATTTATCCGAATATATACCATCCATTTGCCTTCTTTGTTTGGCGCAGAATAAACAATGTCATTGCTTTTTGGTATTGTAATTTCAAGAACCGTTTTTTCATTTATTTCCCAGATTTTCGATTCGAAATTTATTGGTGGTTTGCAATATAATTGAGCAGCCGCTTGAACCATATAAAATTCTTCGTCATCGCGCACACCAGCAATAGCTCCATTATCCTTTACTCCGACCAAGAGCTTTCCTCCATCTGTATTTGCAAATGCAACCAATGACCGCGCAATTTTTTTTGAATCTGTAATGGAATGTTTAAAATCCAATTGCTGATGTTCTCCCTGTCTAATCAAGCGTTGGATATGATGACTCATAAATATTAAATGGCATTATTTTTTAGTAAAAATACATTTATTAATATCTGTGGAAAATGGGTTTTATTTTTTTAAGGCTTCAGCTCCACCAACGATTTCTAGTATTTCGCCTGTAATTGAAGCCTGGCGGGCTTTATTATAATTTAATTGAAGATCTTTAATCATTTCAGAAGCATTATCTGTTGCCTTATGCATTGCTGTCATTCTTGCTCCATGCTCAGCTGCTAGCGATTCTAGCATTGCTTCATATAATTTTAACTTTAATGACTTAGGTATTAATTCCTGAACGATATACTCTTTAGTTGGTTCAAATATATAATCAAAGTGATGTTCAGAAAATTCCTTTTCTGTTGTACCAATGGGTAAAAAATTATTCACGGTTAAAATCTGAACTCCTGCATTTTTAAACTTATTGTAAACCAGTATTACTTTATCTGCCTTTTTTGTGATATAGAGGTCTAAAATTTGCTCGATAAAAGGGAGTGCGTTCTCATAGCTCAGTTGATCTGATAATTGATTATTTGTAAATAAAACCGGGTATTTTTTTGATTGAAAGTATTCAGATCCTTTTTTACCAAAAGAAATTATTTTACCATTACCCTGAGTAAATTCTCCTATATAATCGATATTAATTAATTTATTAACCTGCTTTATTACATTCGCATTAAAAGCACCACATAATCCTTTGTTTGATGTAATTGCAATAATTAAAATTTTCTCAGGTACCTCGTCTCTCGAAAAAACATTTTCAATATTTCCTTCTATTGAGCGCGAAATGTCCTTTAGTATAAAGTGCAATTTTTCTGAATACGGACGAAGGTTAATAACCGCATCTTGAGCTCTTTTAAGTTTTGCAGCCGAAACCATTTTCATAGCACTGGTAATTTGTCGGGTAGATTTTACCGATACTATGCGAGAACGAATTTCTTTTAAATTACCCATAAATTTTAATTACACTATTATCCCTTGTACCTGCCAATTATTATTTTTGCAACATTCTCTAAGGTTTCGGTTATCTCGTCATTAATAACTCCGTTTTTTAATTGGTTTAAAATATGTTGGTGCTCAATTTCAAGCAATTCCAAAAAACCCCTTTCAAATTCTTTTACTTTTGTAATTGGAATTTCTTTTAACAATCCTTTTGTACCACAATAAATAATCGCTATTTGCTTTTCGACAGACACGGGTGAATATTGTCCCTGTTTCAATATTTCAACATTCTTTGCTCCTTTATCGAGAATAGCCATAGTTGCATCATCAAGGTCAGATCCAAATTTTGAAAAAGCTTCCAACTCACGATATTGAGCCTGATCTAATTTAAGTGTCCCTGCAACTTTTTTCATTGATTTTATCTGAGCATTGCCACCAACACGCGAAACGGATATACCTACGTTAATTCCAGGCCTAATTCCCGAATTAAATAAATCCGATTCAAGAAAAATCTGGCCATCAGTAATTGAAATAACATTTGTAGGAATATATGCAGAAACGTCGCCTGCTTGAGTTTCAATAATTGGCAAGGCTGTTAATGATCCACCTCCCTTGACTCTTTTTATAAGTGATTCAGGCAAATCATTCATGTTTGCAGCAATTTCATCAGATTCGATAATACGTGCTGCTCTTTCAAGTAAGCGAGAATGCAAATAAAAAATATCTCCTGGATATGCCTCACGGCCGGGTGGTCTTCTAAGCAATAATGATACTTCTCTATAAGCAACAGCTTGCTTTGAAAGGTCGTCATATATAATTAAAGCATCTCGACCTGTATCTCTAAAATACTCACCAATACACGTTCCGGCAAATGGAGCATAAAACTGAAGCGCAGCAGATTCAGAAGCTGTAGCACAAACAATTACGGTATATTCCATTGCTCGATGTTTTTCAAGTGTTTGAGCAATATTTGCAACTGTTGAACCTTTCTGACCTATTGCAACATATATACAATATACAGGTTCTCCTTTATCATAAAATTCGCGCTGATTAATAATCGTATCAATTGCAATGGCCGTTTTACCTGTTTGTCGATCACCAATAATTAGTTCCCGCTGACCTCTGCCAATAGGTATCATCGCATCAATAGGTTTTATCCCTGTTTGAATTGGCTGATTTACAGGTTGGCGAAAAATTACACCAGGGGCTTTTCTTTCCAAAGGCATCTCATACAAATCACCATTTATGGGTCCTTTTCCATCGATGGCCTCTCCTAACGTATTAATTACTCTTCCCAAAAGGCTTTCGCCTACTTTTATTGATGCAATTTTTTTGGTTCTTCGAACCTTATCACCCTCTTTTATTCCTTGTGAAGATCCCAAAAGCACTACACCTACATTGTCCTCTTCAAGATTCAGAACAATTCCCTTCATCCCATTCTGAAATTCAATTAACTCGTTCGATTGAACTGATGATAATCCATAAATACGTGCAATACCATCTCCTACTTGCAAAACACTTCCTACCTCTTCGAGTTCCGCATTTGAGGTAAATCCTTCGAGCTGAAGCTTTAATATTTTTGATACTTCGCCGGGTTTAATTCCTGCCATATTTAACTATTTTTAGTTTTTTTCTTTATACTTAAATCATATTCCAATAAACTGGTTTTATATCGGATCAGCTGTCTTAAAACACTCATATCAAGCTCCTTGTCGTTAATCTGAAGGATGATTCCACCAACTATAGATTGATCCACTTTTACGTTTAGTTCTATTTTTGATTTTAGCTTATTTTCAATAGCATTGGAAATATTATCCGTTTCTTCATTATCCAATTCGTAGGCTGTAGTTATAAGAACTGATTGAATTTCCTGATTTTTCTTATAAAAATCTACAAAATTTCTTAAAATCCTTTTAAAATAAATTTCTCTTTTATTATGAACTATTATTTCTAAAAACGATAGGGTAATTGCATCTATTTCATCATTGAATATACTTTTTAAAGCCTTAATTTTTTGAGAAGGTTTAATTACAGGATGCTCAAGAATTTTTTCAAGATCTGATGAAGAATTTAGTGTTTCATTAATCAGCAAAATATCCTTTTTAATAATCTCAAGCTTATTCCTTTCTTTGGCAAGAAAAAATAATGCTTTGGCATATCTTATGGCTATTTGACTTTGGTTCATATTCAACTATTTGGATCAATTAAGATCGATATCTTCTATGAGTTTATTAATAAGTTGTTTTTGTTTGTCTTTGTTGTCTAACTCATGTTTGAGTATTTTCTGAGCAATGATAACCGAAAGTTCAGATATTTGATTTTTTATTTCGTTAATTGCGTCCATCTTTTCCTTTTCAACACTTTTACGCGCTTCCTCAATTATTTTACGAGCTTCGATTTTAGCCTCGTGCCTAGCTTCTTCAATAATTCCGGCTTTTATCTCTTTAGCTTCTTTCAGCATATTTTCGCGTTCAATTTTTGCCAAGGCTGTAATTTTTTCATTACCAAATTCAATTTTTGCAAGCTCGTCTTTTGCTTTTTTTGCAGCTAATAATCGTTTTTCGATTGTATTTTCACGCTCCTTTAGTGCTTTAAGTATTGGTTTCCAGGCATATTTAATCAACAAAAAGGTAACCGTACCAAAAGATACTATCATCCAAATTAGCAGACCAATGTCAGGTTTTATAAGTTCCATAGTGCTAAGTTTAAAATTTAAAAAACTTTACAGCTCGCCAACCGCAAAGCTGTAAAGTATAATCCTTAAACAAAAAGAATAAGGAAACACACTACAATTGCGAAGAATGCAACTCCTTCGATAAGAGCTGCAGCCACAATCATATTTGAGCGGATATCGCCGGCAGCTTCAGGCTGACGGGCGATAGATTCCATAGCAGAACTACCTATCTTGCCAATACCCATTCCTGCAGCAAGGGCTGCGATTGCAGCACCAAATCCAGCACCAAGTTTTGCTATTGCGGCTCCTTCAATTACTAGTAAAATAAAGCTTAATGTACTCATAATGTAAATATTAAAGTGAATTGTAATTTATTAATGATGTTCTTCTGTTGCCATACCAAAATATAAAGCTGTTAAAAAAGTAAATACATACGCTTGTATGAAAGCTACTAAAAGTTCCAATACTGACATAAATATGGTAAACAAAACCGAAATCGGTGAGGCTGCAAATCCAGCAACAGCATTTATATTTCCAAATATAAAAATTAGACTAAAAAATCCTAAAACAATAATATGACCAGCAGAAATATTTGCAAAAAGACGAATCATTAAAACAAATGGTTTTGTTAACATTCCTGCGAGCTCTATAAATGGAATAAGAGGAAGTGGTGCTTTTAACCACCAAGGAACGCCTGGTGCATTAAAAATATGTTTCCAATATACTTTATTACCAGTAATCGTAGTGATTGTAAAGGTAAATAAAGCAAGAACCAGAGTAACTGTAATATTTCCAGTTACATTTGCACCACCCGGAAATATTGGTATTAATCCCATTAAGTTATTTAATAGAATAAAAAAGAAAATTGTCAGCAAAAATGGAGTAAATCTTTCGTAATTTTTTGCATTTATTGATGATTTTGCAATATCATCCCGAACAAACAAAATAATTGGTTCTAACAATGATTGCAATCCTTTTGGAGGCATATCGATCCTGCGTGAATATGTTTTAGCAACTGATATAAATAAAATTAAAAGTATTAATGAACTGATAATTATTGCAAAAACATTTTTTGTAATTGAGAGGTCAAGTGGTTTTTCAATAAATGCTCCATTTGCATGTTCGAGTTTTGATGATAAAAAAATATTCCAGCCGTGACTTTTGCTTTTTAAAATCACCGGCAATGGTATTGTAATATGCTTATGATGATATGTAAATAAATGCCAGCCATATTGATCAAGAATATGATCAAATATAAACTCACCAACATCGAATTTCTCTTTTACCTCATTTTTGTGTCCAAGAGAATCATTTTCAACAGAATGATCTTGTGCAAGAGAATTATTGCAAATAAAAAGTGATAGAAGTAATACAGACAAAATTTTTAGCCAGCTTCTTCTCATAATAATGCAGTTGGGATATACAAATTTAACCAATAAATAATTAAAATATCCTTTATTCAAAATAAAAAGGCAATACTTTTTTGGTACTGCCTTTTCATACGAAAAAATAGTATAGATGTTTCTAATTATCCTGCTAAACCAGATGCAATTAAGAATGTTGCAGCAAATGCAATAATGGCATATAATTCAGGAAATACAGCTAAAATAAGAGTATTTCCAAAAACATCATGACCAGAACCAATTGCCGAAATACCATTTGAGACAACCTTGCCTTGTTGAATTGCAGAAATTAAAGCGACAAACCCCAAAAATAAGCCCATTGAAAATATCGCAACTCCATTAAACATAGTAATCTCAGGATTAACTAGAGCGTAAAGCTTATCAATAACAAAATATCCTCCAAATCCATATAATCCTTGTGTACCAGGTAAGGCTGAAAGAATCATATAATTACCAAATTTATCAGGCTCTTTTTTCATGGCTCCAAGAGTTGCATTACCTCCCATTACCACTCCGATCGAACTTCCAATGCCAGACAGGGCTATCATTATTGCTAATCCTGTATAAGCTAAAATAACTGCTACATTTATTTCCATAAATTATTCTCCTTTAAATTATTTTTATTTTGAAAATGGTTTATACTGTTTTCCGCCTCCATTAAATCCGGCGTTTTTATAAAACTCAACAAATGTAAGACGCATTGGGTGAACAAATGCACCTAAACAAGAAAGAAAAATATTTAATCCATGTCCAATAAGGATTAAGATCAAAAAAGGAATCCATCCAAAGTACTTTATTTCTAAAAACTGAACAGAAATTTGATTAAAAACAAGACCAAGAATAGAACCCGAAACACCTAATGCGAATAAACGAATATAGGATAACATGTCACCAAAAACTCCTGTTACCATATTATATGATTCGTAAATACCTAATCCTAAATTGGCAAAAACATTTTTGTCTGGTGCATTAAAAAGAAATATTAATCCTAAACTTAGAATAAGAAAAATGTTCTTAACGAAAGGAAGATTAGCAACATTAAGTCCCATTTTTTCACCACCCATAAAAACAATTAATGTTAATATAAGCAGTATCCAACCGATTGTTGAAAGACCATATTTTATCCCATTCTGTTTGATCTGATTAAAAACTTTAATACTCATCCCAAAAAGAATTTGAACCAATCCTATTGCTATAGATAAATAAAACATCATCATTGGTTTAAGGAATAAATCCTTAAATGGAATAAATTCATAATCACCTAGGCTTAAACCAAAGAAAGTACCCGTTAACATGCCCATTAGTACTGTTGATGCGCCCAAAATTGATGCTAATGTCAAAATTGGTTTTAATGCTGGTTTAACTTTTCTCCTAAGAATTAAAGTGCCTATAAGAATAATCAATCCATAACCAGAATCTCCAACACATAATCCAAAAAACAACATATAAAACGGTGCAAAAAAAGGGGTTAAATCTAATTCAACATATGAGGGTAATGCAAATAAGTTTCCAATAGGTTCGAAAAGCTTTGCGTATTTGCTATTTTTTAAAAGAATTGGAACTTTGTCCCCTTTGATAGGTTTTGCAGATACATAAACAACTGTTTGCTGATTTAGAAAATTTTCTAATTCAACTTTCTTTTCTTCAGGAATCCATCCTTCTAAAAACATTACTTTTTCATCTGCTTGTTTTTCGGTATGATTTATTGCAAGATTAAAATCGGTTTTTCCTTGAATCTCTTTTCTTGTTTTGTATAATGTTTCGAGATAATTAACTGCAAAATCGTCAAATTCGGTTTGAATTTCTTCTACTCGTATTTTATTCTTTTGATATTTGTTTTGAAGATTTGATAAGGTCTCTTCAGGTAATTTTATTTCTTCAGCATCAATATCAATTGGTTGGTTTTCCAATTGAATTACAACAAAATATAATGTGCCACCAATATTATTTATTTGTTCGAGGTAATAGTTTTTTTTCCATTCGTGATTAAACTTTTTTTCGTTACATGTAAAGAACCGAAACTGGATATTTAATTTCTCGAACTTTTCTCTGGTTTCATTAGAGAAGTCCCCATATGGCTCTGCTTTTTGAATTTCTTTATTTAAAACGATCTGTTCCTGATCAATAAAAGTTAACTCATCATTACGGTTTTTTATTTTTTCGACAATAGCCATACCGTCAATCTGTTCATCAAGAGTAACAGGTAATTGATTCCTTTTTTCTAAGAATTTTATGCTTTTGGTTAGCTCAGTTATTTCGAATAAAGATTGTTTAATATGGTCGTTTATTTCCTTATTTTTTTCAATTATATGAAGCATTCCCATTTTTTGAAGTTCATCCAAAAAAGGAATATACTCTTTATAATAAATAAGAAATGAATATTTTATCATTGGAGAAACCATTATGCTACCTCCTTTTGTTGTTGTCTTGTTTTAACAATTTTTTGTGCTGATTTCGAAAGATTTTCTTCATCTTCTAAAAATCGTTTTATCTTCGAAATAGCTTCTTCATATCCCGGAATTTGAACCTTCTCGTAAAGATTCACTTTTTGAGTGGTTTTCTTTCGTGCATAATCGAGTAAGTGCATTTTGTATAAATAAAACTCACTTTCAAGAGATATTTTAATCAGTGATTGTATTATTTCAATTCCATTGAGAAACCATGCTGGTTTATTAAAAAGACTAAATTCTTTTACATCATATAGAACATTATCAAACATAGGAATCTTAACTCCGGCAATTTTTTTTACAGACATTTGAACATCTTTAACCGCAACCAGAGTATTATCAAATTCGCCCCAAAGACTTACCATTGTTTCATACTCATTCATCCTTGCATTTAATTTTCGGAGTAATTCATCAGACTGATCCTTTGCTTTTTTAACCTCCATACGAAGGGCTGCTTCTTTACTCTGCAATGTAGGCAAGGCGCGCAATCTTACTTTTAGCTGTTTGTTGAGCTGTTGTAACGCTGTCTTATTATATTGAAATTTTATCGCCATAATTTTTTGTTTCGAGTTAAAAGTTTCAAGTCTCAGGTTAAAGTTCAAGTCAACATTTAAAAACAATGACTTGCAACTTCATGCTTTATACTTGTAACTAGTTCTTGGGCCAATACTTATCAACAAACTCTTGTTTTATACCTACTTCAGCTGGTTTAAAATATTTATCAAATAAATTCCAACACGCTGTGAGCATTGCATCAACTTCAATATTTACATCAATAGCCAATAATTTTTCAGAATAATCTTTTGCAAACTTCAATGTACGTTCATCATAATCTGTCAGATCAAAGCCATTTTCAAGTTTTGTTTTTGCGTTTGCAGCATCAGCATAAAGACGAATTGCAGCATTCATAACCTGAGGATGGTCGGCTCTTGTTTTTTTACCAATAACCAATTGTTTTAATCGCGAAAGACTTCTGAATGGATCAACAATAACTTTTCCAATATCGGTATCTTTTCTTAAGAACAATTGTCCTTCGGTTATATATCCTGTATTATCGGGAATAGCGTGTGTTATATCTCCACCAGATAATGTTGTAACTGCAATAATTGTTATTGATCCTCCATCTGGGAACTGCACTGCTTTTTCATAGATTTTTGCGAGATCACTATAAAGAGATCCGGGCATACTATCTTTCGATGGAATTTGATCCATTCGGTTTGATACAATACTCAACGCATCTGCATAAAGTGTCATATCGGTTAAAAGCACTAATACTTTTTGATTTTTATCTACTGCAAAATACTCGGCTGCTGTAAGAGCCATATCTGGAACTAAAAGACGCTCAACAGGAGGGTTTTCGGTAGTATTAACAAAACTAATAATACGATCCAATGCTCCTGCATTATCGAAAACATTCTTATAATACAGGTAATCGTCGTTTGTTAATCCCATTCCCCCAAGAATAATTTTATCGGCATCGGCACGTAAAGCAACCATTGCCATAACCTGATTAAATGGCTGGTCTGGATCTGCAAAGAATGGTATTTTTTGTCCAGTGACCAACGCGTTATTTAAGTCGATACCAGCTATTCCGGTAGGTATAAACTCCGAAGGCTGTAAACGTCGAACAGGATTAACTGATGGGCCACCAATCTGACGTTCTTCTCCATCAATTTCAGGACCTCCATCAATTGGATCACCATAAGCATTAAAGAATCTTCCTGATAATTCTTCACCTACCTTGAGTACTGGGGGGCGACCTAAAAACAATACTTCGGCATTTGTAGGAATACCCTCGGTGCCAGAAAAAATCTGAAGAGTAACATTCTCTCCAACAATTTTTACCACCTGGGCTAACCGACCATGTACGATAGCCATTTCCTCATAACCAATATTTGTCGCCTTAAGCGAGCAAGTAGCTTTAGTTATCTGGCTAATTTTGGTATAAATTTTCTGAAATGCTTTTGTTTCCATTATGCAGTTTTTCTTTCGTCAATAATTGTATTTAGTTCTTTTTCGTTTTTATTGAATTTTTCAGATTTAAATTCTGAATAATTCATCTGTTTCATTTGATTAATGACTCTTTTAAAAAAAGAACCAACCTCTTCAAATGTTTCGAAAGAGAATTTCGTTTTATAAATATCTAATACACTCGATAACATATATTTTTGGCGATCCATTGGACATGAGGCATCAACTTTATCGAAAGCATCCTGTTGGAGAATAACAAAATCAATTACTTCGGCTTTCCAAAATCGCTCATGGTAGTCAATTGGAACACCATCGTCACCAAGAATATTTATTTGTTCGGCTACTTCTCTTCCACGAATCAAAATATCGCGTGCAAGTGTAATTTTTTGGGGCCATTCAGGTTCAATATTCTTTACAAAGTACTCTATAACTTCAGGATACTCGGCATATTTCGAATAACTATCGAGAGGATCAATAGCTGGATAACGCTTGCTATCAGCACGTTGCTGAGAAAGAGCATAAAAACATCGTGCTGCTTTTTTGGTTGACTCTGTAACTGGTTCTTTTAGGTTTCCACCAGCCGGGGATACTGTACCTATAAAAGTAATTGATCCTGATGCTCCATTATTCAAATAAACAAATCCTGCTCTAGAATAAAAGTTCGAAATAATTGCAGGTAAGTCCATAGGGAATGCATCCTGGCCAGGCAATTCTTCCATTCTGTTTGACATTTCGCGAAGAGCTTGTGCCCAACGTGATGTAGAATCGGCAAGCATTAATACCTTTAAACCCATAGCACGATAGTATTCGCCTATGGTCATCGCTGTATAAACTGAAGCCTCACGAGCCGCAACCGGCATATTTGATGTGTTTGCAATAATCGTTGTTCTCTCCATCAGTTTTCTGCCAGTACGTGGATCATCTAGCTCAGGAAATTCTGTAAATATTTCTACAACCTCATTTGCACGTTCACCGCAAGCTGCCACAATAATCATATCAGCTTCTGCCTGTTTTGAAATTGCATGTTGTAATACGGTTTTTCCTGTTCCAAATGGACCTGGAATAAATCCTGTACCACCTTCAGCAATTGGATTGAGTGTATCAATAACTCGTACTCCTGTTTCGAGCAATTTAAATGGACGTGGTTTTTCTTTATATGCTTTAATTGGAACTTTTACAGGCCATTTCTGAACCATTGTAATATTAATCTCTTTTCCTTTAGCATCATTAACAACGGCAATGGTGTCGTTTATTTTATAATTGCCTTCTGTTATAACGCTTTTAACGGTGTATTTACCTTCAAATTTAAAGGGAACCATAATTTTATGAGGCATCCAGTTTTCCTTAACTTCACCAAGCCAGCTACCTGCAATAACAACATCTCCTGGTTTTGCAAGTGGCTTAAACTCCCAAAGCTTATCATCCTCAAGAGGATTTGTTTGTTCTCCCCTTTTAAGGAAAACACCCATCATTTTATCGAGGTCATTTTGTAATCCATCAAAATTCTTTGAAAGAATTCCAGGACCCAACGTTACTTCAAGCATGTGTCCGGTAAACTCAACGGTATCGTTAATTTTTAATCCACGAGTACTTTCGAATACCTGAACATAAGCCTGGGTACCCATTACTTTAATAATCTCTGCCATTAATTTGATTCCGCCAAGATTAATGTAGCATATTTCATTTTGATGAACAGGCCCATCAACCTCAACAAATACGAGGTTAGCTATAATGCCTGCAACTTTTCCTGTTGTCATATTATTTGTTTTTTCCATTTATTGTAAATTCTTTTGGAAATTCAAAACTAGTTTTAAGATCCGCAATAATTTGTTTAAAGAATCTTCTTCCTTCTTCTTCGTTTAGTAATAACCAGCGGTATGCTATGTCAAGTTTTAGAGTATATGCTAAAACTACATCAATAGTAAAATATTCGAATAAAGTTTCCTCGTCTATTTTTTTCCATCTTAATAAATCAAGATCTCTTTCTCGTGCAAGAATATTTTCTTTCTCGGAAAAATTCAGAATATCTATTACAACGGGGAAATCAACATCAAGACCAAAATCCTTGGCTGTGTTTTTTAAAATAGAATCTGTAATAAAATTCTTACCTATAAGATGTTTTTCGGGATTTAAATTAAACTTGCGACAATTTAGTCCGGTAATGATATTTTTTATATTCAGATTAAATTCAAACCATTGTTTTAAAAAGCTGTTTTTTGTTTTCAAAACATGATCAAAATACATTTCTGTTAGTATATTTTCCCAGCTTTTCTCGATATTTTGTCTTTCTTCATCTTTATAAAAATCAAAGAATTGGTACATATAAGAAGGAAGAATGTTTTTTCGATCATCAGAAAATTCGGTTTCGAAATCGGCTGCACTATATTTGCCAAGATTATTAAATTGTCCAAATTCTTCTTTTACGTAATGTAAAAGATTCTCATTATCATAAGTAAGGAAAAGTAGTTCAACTAGTTTGTAATCCTGCGGTTTTATATGTTCTTCTAGTTCTTTTTTAAACTCGGGCATTCGGAAATTAATCTCCGAATCATCAAAAAAGATTTCCGGAAGTCCAGCAAGAAAATAATGATAATAATTACTAAACATAATTATTCTCCCTGATATAACATTTCAATTGTTTTGGGTCGTAGATAGCTTTTAAAAAAGTTCTCAAAATCTTCGTCACTAAAACTAATTTTATAAGAACTGTCTGCTGGTCCGATTTTAAATCCCCCTTTTATTGATTCACTAAATGTTAATTGCAGATTTGCATTTAATTCCTTTTGCAATTTTTGATTAAAATATGTGTTAAATTCTTTTTCGAGATTGCTTGGTAGTAAAATAGCGAGATCTATGGTTTCGTGTTTTTGAGGATTCCAGTTTTTAACAACAGTTTCGATAATCTCTTTAACAAATTTTTCATCTTCGAATGACTTTTTTATTGGTTGCTCAATTATTTTAGCAATAATAAGTTCGGTAATTTGTTGTTTAACTGTTCGTACCGTTTGTTTTGCTGCAAGTTTAATTTCAGAATCTGTAGTTCTTGTTTTTTCAGCAGCTTTTTGTTCGGCTTTTGTAATAATAGCGATGGCTTCTTTTTCTGCATTTTGCTTTACTTTTAACGCTTCCGCTTGTGCTTCAGAAAGAATTTTACTTGCTTCTTCTTTTGCTTTATCAACACCTTCGTTATAAAGTTTTTGGGTTAATTCCTGTAATTTGTTTTCCATATGTAGTTTCTTTTTTATGCATTAATAAAACCGAAATACAAATCTAATAAATAAATAAATAATAATGAATTGTGTTTTTATTTAATTAATCATTCCCTTCTTTGAAAAACAAAATAATTGAAAGAAAGGATTTATCAGAAATTTATTTATTTCTTGGATTGATTCTTAAAGAAAGGGAGAATTAATACAACTTCAAAGGTTGTAAACAAAATATACAGTATTAAAAATGAAATTAGAAAGGGTACTGCTTTATTGGTATTTAAGAAAGAATAACTAACTATTATAGCGAGAAAAAGAATCATTTTTATTCCTGTAATTAGTATAAACCGGCTTGAAAACTTTGAAATATTATAACTTGTTAGTTTAACAAGGATAATATGAAGAATTGCTGTAAAAAGAGCCATTCCAAACAATATTATCCAAAACACAGGGAGGTAATAATCTGAAAATACGGTTTTAAAAAGAGTCATTGAAATGACCGCAATAATTAGGGTAAAACCCGCATTTTTTATTAAAATCTTACCTATTGGTTGCATAATTCATTCTATTTTCTTTTTAAATGCCAGAACAATATAAGCCAATGAGTTTCAAAATTAATTATCCATTGGCTTACATTGAATTACCTAAATTAGGGAATAAAACTAATCTATACTGTTTTTGACTCTTTTGATCCGATATTATTATCAGTTTTGGTAAAAGGCATAGATTCTTCGCCCATATTGCAATTACCGGTAAATTTTGAACCTGGTTCAATTGCTAGTTTTTTAGTTGTGATATCGCCAAATATTTTCGCTGTTGCTTTAAGCGAAAGCAATTCGTTAACTTTTATTTTTCCTTTGATTTCGCCTAAAACTTCAGAATTTTTACAAACAATTTCGCCATTAATTTTACCAGTTTCGCCAATAACAAGTTTTCCTGTGGTACTAAGATTTCCTGTTAAAGAACCATCTATTCTAATATCTCCGTTTGAAGATATATCGCCTTTTATGTCTGTTCCTACACCAATCAGGTTAATTGCAGCGGTAACATCAGTCTCATTATTTTTTGCCATGATATGTTAATTTATGGTTTAACTTATTCAAACTTGTTGGAAAACGACAAATATAAATAAATTATTTTTTAACTCGTGATTAAAATTACAGTCAAATATACTCCTAAAAATCCTGAAAACAATTCAGCTATAATTATTTAATTACATTCCAGAAATATCGATTCCAAATATTACTTCCGAAAATACGTTATTTGAGAAGTTTGTATATCCTATACGTATCCCCGTATTCAGAGGAAAAATCATTCGAAGCAAATGATAGTCTGCAGATAATTCAATACCATAACTTACAAGGTTATAGTTTGCCCAATAGATGGTATTGGTAGAATTATTTTTGGCTCTGAATTTATTATTTGCATAATTAAAAAACACATTGCTCTTTATTCGTTTTACATAAAAAACTGGACCAAGACTCCAATCTGGATAAGCAATAGGGAAAACATAATCACAATAAATTTTCTTAAACTTTTCGGTTCTAAATTCTTCAATACCATGAGGAAAATCAAAATTGCTTCCATAAAGGTACAATTTAGGATCCTGAAATTGATATCCTGCGTTTAGCTTAATTCCATGATTTTTAAAAAATCCCGGAAGATATAATGTGCCATCAATAGAAGACATATAACCAAACAATTCTTTTTCTAATGGAGTATTTTGCAATTCGTAATTAAAAACGATCCCTATTGTTGGTTGAATATCACGATGTGATGTTCGCTTTAGCCAATAAAACATGAGTTGTTCTGTAAAAAACTCGTTCCCTGCTACATAATAATCATCCAAAAAATGATAATAATATGTATTGTGGTAATCAACATTAATTCGCGGAATAAAACCGCCGCTCATTTTTCCAGTTGAAAAATTCACAGGAAGGTAAATATCAATATTATATGATAAGTCATTGTACCCAATCTCTGGATGCCAATCAGTATCATCAGGAGCAAAATACTGACGTATATTTCCATAATCTGCTGAAAGCGTAATAACAGGAACAAATCCTTTATAAATAACTGATGATTGTATATAATGATGCCCATTTTTATATGCGTAACCCAGAATTGATTCCGCTGTACTAAGCTTATTTTGTGACAATAGCATTACTCCTGGATGAATTTGTTTTATCAGGTTGCCTGGATCTGATAAAAATCCATTAATAGATTCATTTGAGTAATCAAAATAAAAGGGAATCCAACTATGAAAATTGAAGCCATTCATAAGTTTATTGTATGCCTTTGTTGTATATTTTTCTGCCGGGATTTTTTCATCACCAGAAATGAATTTTTCCTGATCTGTCAACTTTTCAGAAAAATGCATCTGCTTATTGGTTTTCTCGCTCATGTCTTTCCACAACCCTCTTTCTATAGGAATTACAGCAAGTCTATTGCCTTGCGAAGAATGTTCGGCTATAATAATATCTTTGGCATTCTTATCGATACAAAAATCCACAATCCCTGATGAAGAAAGGGACATCTGATATTTGTCTTTGGTCGAAGGATCAAATAAATAAACTTCATCTCTACCATTAAGTGTTGAATGAAAGAAAACATACTTTTCGGTTGGAATAATTCTCTGTATATCCGTATTTTCAAATGCAAATATTACTTCCCAGGAGTTATTTTCAACACTATATTTCGAAACTTGTTTACCACTATCGGTTAATTCAATAAAATATACAGATTTAGAATCTGGAGACCATTTCGGTCTCATTATAAAATTAGTTGAAGGAACTCTGTAAATAATATCTCCTTTGAATGAACTAATAATAGTTAGGTAACATTGATTATCTGTGCTTACTTCAACAACTGCTATTTTATTTGCATCAGCTGAAATATCCGGACTAAAATAACGGCTTTTTGAAACAACCAGCCTTTCTTTTTTAGTTTCGATATTAACCATTTTAATCGTTGAATACTCCTTGTTTTGCCAACGAAAATGGGGTTTATATTCAGCCCAAACTATAAAATTTTTAGCCGCTGAAAAATCGTCTGAAACTAAAATGCCTGGCTCAAAAATAGCCGTTTCTTTCTCTGGTGTAATAAGGACAAATTGAGGAATATGTCCTAGTCCTTTTTTTAAACAAATAACTTTCTGATTATCAATGGATATGGGATTAATATAATCTTCATACCCATCAATTGTATATTGTTGAAACCGCTTAGCTTGTATCGCCTTATAATCAATTTCTTCTACTTTATAAATACTATCAAGATAATTTAGTGTTCCTTTAAATAGTTGTTTTTGATTTATTCCATACTGTTTTTTTAATCCTGCTGAAAAAGCCAGTGGAGTTGGAAAAAAAGTAAATGAATTTCTGGCCACATGATCATGAATAGAACTCCATGATTTAGCTCCGTATTTTGTTCTAAGATAAGCCGTTAGCTGATACCCGAATTCATAATGATTCGGAATATATCTACCATACGAGCCGAAGAGCATCTGATCAATTGTAAACTGTTTTTCGTCGCTCAGTAAATGTGTTCTGATATTTTTTTCGAACATAGGCGATCGTCCTCTGCCAAATTTTCCAAAAACTGTTTCGGTGCTAACAGCGTCTCCTTCATAATACCACATCGGCAATTGTCCTGCAGCCATTCCTACTGCCATTTGTCCAAATAATACAGATAGTATTTTTGTTATTCCTTGATTAAGCTTATCTATTTGAACCACATGACGCATTTCGTGCAGACACAAATGTTCAAGCCATGGTTCAGGCAACATATCCTGTGATGGAGTAGTAAATAATTCCATGCGTTTGGGTGCCCAACTTACATAACCATTTGATCGGATTGTTTGATTATGAACAATAACTGAAATTTTTCTTGGTTCATGATCAAGCGAAAAATTTGCCTGCTTATAATAATACTCAAGAATATTCGCTATTTCTTGTGCTTTTGATTCGAAATCGCGATCAAAAATGATCTGAAAATGTTCTGAATTTATTTGATTCCACCTAACAACTGATGGATCCTGACCTGTTGAATAAAACTGGGCAAAAACTCCTTTCCCTGAAAAAATAAAAAGAAATATGAAACCATACAGAACGTATTTTTTCATGAGAAATTTATTGAATGATAATCTTTTTACTATAAATACCTTTTTCTGTTGATAATCGGATTAAATAAATACCTTTAGAAATATTATCTACGTGTATTTTTTCATTAAAATAGCCTGATTGCTGATTAATCAAACTCTCAATAATCGTTTCTCCGTTAAGCTTAATTAGCTCTATTTTCAACTTGCTTGTTTCCATTAGATTACCCGAAATGGTAATGTTATCATGCACGAGGGATGTAATTATTAAATCTTTCAGATCGCTGTCATTAATTTCGATATTCAATGGATCGGAAACCGTAAAATGAAATTCCTCACTCAATACAATGATGTTATCAGAAATGTTATATCCTGCTATTTTAAAATATATTTCTGTTCCAATTGGAAACTGGCTGATAATGCCACTATAAACATTCTCCGACGCAGTCATGGTGATCCTGTTAGGATAATTTTCTGTTTCATTACCCCAGATTATTCTCATCTGCTTTACCTGGTTATCGATATCTTTTAATGCAGCATAAATAGATGTAGAATTTAAGGAGTTTGGAGTTGAAGGAGTGTAATAAATATTATATATGTTTAAATAATTAACTGACGTTTGGTCTATTTTAAGTTCTAGGTAAACTGGCAAATGATCAGACATACTATACAAGGCTTGTGCAACATTGGAAGGTACTGATGTGTTGGTTGTCGTATTTATCGAATTATTAAACGAACTTCCGTCCTGCCCAATTGCTTTATACGAATTTGGAACATATGTGACTTTGTGGGTACCGTTTATAATGTAGTCTGAAGCTAAAATAAAGTCAAATCTATCATCCATTCCTCCTCCCGAATGGCAGTCTCCGCTTACATGTGTTGATTGGGTGTGGATATATCTATAGGCATAATTATTATTCCAATCCCCAATCTGATTAGCCGGATCATAAAACTTGTATAATGAATTTGATGGATTTATTAGTTTTTGAAAAGCTCCTTCAGAAGAAGTGTATAAATTTAGATCACCCAGAAAAAGATAATTACCTGCAACACCCAAACTTGTAAGATAATCCATTACAATTCCAGCTTCTAAAACTCGCTCTTGAATATTTTCTGAATAACTCCCTGCCTTAAAATGAGCCACAATACAGGTAATAAAAGCCGTATCATTTGTTGTTGACAGATCTGGTGCATTGTAATAAAAAGTATAGGCATTAAAAACCTTATCTGTTGAAATGGTAAAGCTTATGGGAGTATGTTTTTTAAGTTTCAGCTTTTGAGAATTGTAAAAAACGGTATTTGCCAGATAGGTTTTTGGGAAAGTTGTTCGATTGTAATAATCTACACCATCAACATTCAATGCATTATTCAACAAATATGTTGCATCATCAGCTACTGGATAGGCTTCATCTCCATCCAGCTCATTAACACTGAAAATATCTGGTTTTACATGTTTTATTATGATTTTTAGATTACTATTTTTCGTATCAACAGAATTGTTTACACTTGTACAATAGGACGTATTTTTCCCATAATAAAGCAAGTTGTAATGCATTACTTTTAATGTATCTTGAGCAACTGCACAAAAACTAAATAAAATAATAATCCATATTGTATTTAAAATTTTCCCCATCTCACAAAATTTAATCATCGCTAAATCTTTGTTGCTTTGTATCCCTGGGTAGATAAAATCTGAATTAATTTATCTCTGAAATCACCCTGAATAATTATCTCTCCTTCTTTAATTGTACCGCCAACAGCACATTTTGTTTTTAATAGTTTTGCCAGGTCTTTTAAATCTTCTTCTGAGCCAACAAATCCATTAACCACGGTAGCCTGTTTTCCTTTAGAACGAGCCTTTGAATCCATATAAACTTTTAATTTTTGTTTACTTGGATCAATTGTTACTTGCTCATTTTGAGTCTTATCGTATTTGTAATTAAAATCCGGGTTTGTGCTATAAACGATATCTTTTCTTTCTTTCCATTTATTCGTTTTCATGATCAAGTTTACTTATAATAATTTGAGAACCAATAACAAATACAATGTTTTAGAATTGGCTAATTTACGTATTTTCGAACCAAATTGGGTCTTTTGCAATATTTTTTTTATAATTATGGCAATATTTTTATTGAATAATCATTAATAAAAATAAATTGAATTAGTTTTGAGATTTAAATTTTAAACCACAACCCATGAACAGATATAAAATTGTTAACCTGGTAACCGGATGGATCGTTTTTATTATTGCATCTGCAGTTTATTTATTAACTATAGAGCCCACAACCAGTTTCTGGGATTGCGGTGAATTTATTGCTACTGCTTTTAAACTTGAAGTAGGACATCCTCCCGGTGCTCCATTCTTTATGATAATTGCCCGGTTTTTTTCGGTTTTTGCAAGTGACGTTACTCAGGTAGCAAAAATGGTTAATGCTATGTCGGCATTAGCAAGTTCATTTACAATATTATTTCTATTCTGGACCATTACCCATCTTGCCAAAAGATTTATTTCTAATTCAAAAGAATTAACCACAAGTCAGCTAATTGCAGTAATAGGAAGCGGCGCTGTTGGTGCGCTGGCATATACTTTTTCTGATACATTCTGGTTTTCGGCAGTCGAAGGAGAGGTTTATGCATTATCATCATTTTTTACTGCTTTTGTTTTTTGGGCTATCCTTAAGTGGGAAAATGAAGCTGACGAAAAACACGCTAACCGATGGATAATCCTTATCGCCTATATGATGGGATTATCAATTGGGGTTCACTTATTAAATCTTTTAGCAATACCTGCTATTGTTTTTGTTTATTACTTTAAAAAGTATGAAGTAACCCGTAAAGGTGTTATCGGTGCATTTCTTATTTCCTTGGTTATCCTTGGATCGGTTATGTACATTATCATTCCAGGAGTTGTTACAGCGGCAACTTGGTTTGAACTAATGTTTGTAAATGGCTTTGGAATGCCATTTAACTCAGGCCTTTTCTTTTATATTGCTTTATTAATTGGATTGGTTGTATGGGGTATTTATTACACTGTAAAAAAACAAAAAGTTATATTAAACACTATTCTGGTCGCTTTTATAGTTATTCTTATCGGATATTCAAGTTTTACAATGATTGTAATCCGATCTTTGGCTGATCCACCTATGGATGAGAACAACCCGGAAACAGTTTTTAATTTGTTGCACTATTTAAACCGTGAGCAATATGGTGACAGGCCATTAGTTAAAGGACAATATTATAGTGCACCAATTGTTGATAGCAAAGAACCATATACATACCGTCAAAAGGATGGCAAATACATTAAATCATATTCGCTAAATTCAAAATATATTTACGATGAACGTTTTACTACCGTTTTCCCTCGAATGTACAGCCCGAAGGAAGAGCATATTAATGAATATGTTAAATGGGGAGATATAACAGGTAAGAAAATGTCGATAACCGATTATAATGGTGAACCCAAAACAGTTGTATTACCAAGCTTTGGAGAAAATCTTAGATTTTTCTTTACCTACCAAATTGGACATATGTATATCCGTTATTTTATGTGGAATTTTTCGGGAAAACAAAACGATACACAAAGCCATGGCGAATTGCTTAATGGAAACTGGATTACAGGAATAAAGGCAATCGACAATAAATTAATTGGACCTCAGGATAATTTACCCGATTCAATGAAAAACAGTAAATCACGGAATGTATACTTTATGCTTCCATTCCTGCTCGGCTTGGTTGGATTCTATTTTCAGTTACGTAAGCATTTTAATGATTTTATTGTTGTTTTTCTATTATTTATTCTTACCGGTCTTGCAATTGTTGTTTATCTGAACCAATATCCTATTCAGCCACGTGAGCGTGATTATGCTTATGCAGGATCGTTTTATGCTTTTACAATTTGGATTGGATTAGGTGTTTATGCCTTATTTGATGTGTTAAGCAAAAAAGTAAACGGCATGGTAAGTACATCACTGGTAACAATTGTTTGCCTTGTTTTTGTACCCGGAATTATGGCTAGCGAAAACTGGGATGACCATACCCGATCAAACCGATATGTAGCCAGGGATTTTGCTTATAATTATTTAAACTCCTGCGCACCAAACGCCATTCTGTTTACACATGGCGATAACGACACTTTCCCTCTTTGGTATGCTCAAGAAGTGGAAGGAATAAGAACAGATGTTCGAATTGTAAATCTCTCGCTATTAAATACCGATTGGTATATTGACCAGATGAAACGAAAAGCCTATGACTCCGAACCTGTACCTTTCGGAATAGAACATGAACAATATATTAACGGAGTTCGCGATGTGGTTTATATTAATGAACGAATTCCCGATTATGTTGATTTGAAGAAGGCCATTGATTTTGTTGCTTCGGATGATAAAAGAACAAAACAACAAGTTGGACAAAACGAATGGATTGATTATTTACCCGCAAATAAATTTACTATTCCTGTTGATAAAGAAAAAGTGTTGGCTAATGGAACCGTAAAATCAATAGACGCAGACAAGGTTGTACCAGAAATAAAGATTACTTTAAATAAATCTCGAATTATGAAAAGTGAGCTTATGATATTGGATTTGCTGGCCAATAACAACTGGGAGCGACCGGTTTACTTTGTTTCTACAGGTGGTGATGCAGATATAGGTATTGATGAGTATTTACAGCTCGAGGGATTTGCCTATAAATTTGTTCCTATTAAAACGCCAGCTAAAGGTTATCTCGACATAGGGCGTATTGACTCAGAGATTATGTACAATAAATTAATGAATGAATTTAAATGGGGCAACATAAATAACCCAACCGTTTGGCTTGATCATACTATTGTTCGTACTGTTTCTGTAATGAGAATTCGAAATAACTTTACCCGATTGGCGCAACAGCTAATGATCGAAGGAAAAAGAGATTCAGCAATAGCAGTTCTTGATCGTTGCTGCGAAATTACTCCTCATAATTGCATCCCGTACGATTTGTTTTTCCTTGATGTAGTTGAAACCTATTATCGTCTGGGAGCTAAAGAAAAAGGAGATAAATATGCCGAGGAATTTGCAACCATTACCGAGAAAGAACTCAATTATTATTTTTCTGTTCCCGAGAAATTTATGGTAACACTCGATTACGAACAACGACTTGCAATGCATATTCTACAACGCCTAAAAGATTATTCACTGCATTTTGGCAGTAAAGAGCTTAGTACAAAAATCGATAATTCGTTGAACAATGCATTTATGATGTATAAAGGCAATTAGAAATAAATCAGTTATTTAAAAGAGGCTGTCTCAAAAGGACAGCCTCTTTTAATATATCTTATTCCTGTTAAAATAACCCTACGAGGGTTATTAATTGCATTTTGTATTATTAAAAATTACTCTAATAAAACCCTCATAGGGTTTATCTGTTTTTAATTTGATAATTTTATTGCAGATTATAAGGTATTCGTTTTTTAAATTTTAAATTTTTTTTAATGAAGATTTCTTTGCTCGAAACCCACTTGCAATGACCTTTTTCTTTCTTTAAATGCAGTTTTATTTAATTTCTCCCTTTTTATATGCGTCTTATCAACTCTAAACATTTTCATTTTTTTTATGTTATTAAACTAAAAATCAACTACCTTTGCACGCTCAAATTTAGGTATCATGCAAAAAATCAGAAATATAGCCATTATCGCACATGTCGACCATGGCAAAACTACACTCGTAGATAAAATGTTGGTGTTGGGTAAACTTTTCCGTGAAAACGAAAATCCAGGCGATTTAATTTTAGACAGTAACGATCTGGAACGCGAACGTGGAATTACTATTTTGTCGAAGAATGTTTCCGTAATCTATAAAGACTATAAAATAAATATAATTGACACTCCCGGCCACGCTGATTTTGGTGGTGAGGTTGAACGTGTTTTAAACATGGCCGATGGTGTATTGCTTTTAGTTGATGCCTTTGAGGGCACTATGCCTCAAACACGCTTTGTTCTTCAAAAAGCCCTTTCGCTTGGATTAAAACCAATTGTTGTTATAAACAAAGTTGATAAACCCAATTGCCGCCCAGAAGAAGTACAGGAACAGGTTTTTGATCTTATGTTTAACCTCGATGCTAACGAAGCTCAATTAAATTTCCCAACCATTTATGGTTCTGCAAAACATAACTGGATGTCGGATGACTGGAAAAAACCATCCACAGATATAACTCCATTAATGGATCGTATTATCGAATATATTCCTGCTCCACAATCATTAGAAGGTACACCTCAGCTTTTAATTACTTCTCTCGACTATTCTCCATATGTTGGTCGAATTGCTATTGGTAAATTACTTCGTGGATCGTTAAAACCAGGATTGCAGGTTTCATTAGTTAAGCGAGATGGAAGTATTCAGAGAACAAAAATTAAGGATTTACTTACTTACGAAGGATTGAGCAAGAAAAAAACAGATCTCGTAAAATCCGGAGATATTTGTGCATTGGTAGGAATCGAAGATTTTAGCATTGGCGATACCATTGCCGATTATGAAAATCCCGAAGGGTTGGATCCTATTGCTATTGACGAGCCAACTATGAGTATGCTTTTTACCATAAATAACTCCCCATTCTTTGGTCGTGATGGTAAATTCGTTACATCGCGCCATTTAAAAGAAAGACTTGACAAGGAGCTTGAAAAAAACCTCGCATTACGTGTCGAAAAGACAGATTCAGCAGATTCTTTTACCGTATTTGGTCGCGGTGTTCTCCATTTATCCATATTAATCGAAACAATGCGTCGCGAAGGGTATGAGATTCAGGTTGGACAGCCAAAAGTAATTGTTAAAATCATTGATGGTGAAAAGTGCGAACCAATTGAATACTTAACAGTTGATTTACCTGAGGAATATTCGGGTAAAGCCATTGAGATTATTCAGCAACGCAGAGGTGAAATGGTAAACCTAGAGAGAAAAAACGATCGTATTTTGCTCGAGTTTTATATGCCATCGCGGGGTATTATTGGTTTAAAAAACATTATGATGACTGCCACTGCTGGAGAAGCTGTAATAGCTCATCGTTTTAAAGCATTCGAACCATATAAAGGTGATTTTGAAAAAAGAAATGTTGGTGCCCTTATAGCTATGGAAACAGGTCTTGCAATTGCTTATGCACTTGACAAACTGCAAGACAGAGGTAAATTCTTTGTTTCTCCGATGGAGGAAATCTACGAAGGACAGGTCGTTGGTGAAAACACTAAATCAGGCGATCTGGTTTTAAATATTACAAAAACAAAAAAACTAACGAATATTAGAGCATCGGGTACCGATGATAAGGTAAGATTAGCTCCTCCAGTTAAATTCTCACT
>JAIFLC010000052.1 GCA_020049295.1 Bacteroidota bacterium | reverse complement strand
TTGATGAAATCTTACCCTCACTAAACTGAAAAACAGTTACACCGCTATTTGAGTAGGGTTTACCATCTTTGCTTTCACCTTGATTTGTCCAAATTGCGCAAGCTCTTTCGCCTTCGGCAAATACTTCTGAAACATTAAATTGCAAAACAGAATATTTGCGTAATAATGCTGTCAAAAAGATAATTACCCGTTTTGCTCCTTCGATCTTTCCGGCACCAGGGAAATCAAAAACCAAGTTTTCGGCAATATTTTTCTGCATTTCGGTAAAATCCCTCCTATTCATGCCTTCGAAAACACCTTTGGCAAGTTTCTTATACGATTCAGCGTTTGTCATAATCCATTATTTTAAACTTCTGCAAATTATAAAAAATATCATGAGTTTTTTTCTAATGAATCGATTTCTTTAACTTGCATGAATTATTATAGCAATAAAACTTAAAAAATATGAAGCCAATCGATATAAAAAAAGAAATACTTTTTTTCTGCACTCAGAACAGCAAGGAAGAAAATATTATAAAATACTCCCGCTATTTTAAAGGTGGATTTAATGGATATGGATTAGATTCCGGTTTAATTGAAAAAAAGTCGAAAGATATTATTGCTGAGCATAAATTGGATATTCATAATGCATATGCATTATGCAAGCTGCTTATTCCGGAAAAAGAATATGAAATACCTAGTTTTGCATTGCTTATCCTTAATGAATTTACAAAAGAATTTACGAAAGAAACATTTAATGAATTAAACGAATGGTTTTCGTTAGGAATTAATAACTGGGCTCATACCGATGGATTGGTTATGTATTTTTTTCCTGTACTTTGGAAAAAAGAAATTATTAAACTAGAAGATTTATCCAAATGGCGCAATGCAAAAAATAAATTTCAACGCCGTTGTGTTCCGGTTGCAATGATTAAATATCTAAAACACAGCAAAGATTATCAAAAAATGTTTGCCTTTATTGATTCTATGATGATGGATCCGGAGCGTGAAGTGCATCAAGGATTAGGTTGGTTTTTACGCGAATGTTGGAAAAAAAACAGAATACAAACAGAGTCTTTTCTGATGAAATGGAAAAACGATTGTGCCCGATTAGTCATTCAATATGCAACAGAAAAAATGACTAAAGAAGAGCGGTTACGCTTTAGAAAAGATAAAGCATAAAAAAGAGATGCTGCCCGGATTGGCAGCATCTTTACTTAAATGCAGTATAGTATATTAATAATTAAATATCTAAATCGCCTGTATAAGAATCAACATAAGAAGGAGCTACTCTTACTCTGTTTAACTTTGCCCACTCTTTCATTTTTGTAACAGCGTAAGCACAATCAGGTTCAAAATAAACATAATTAAGTTGATCAAGACCTACCATCTGATAATAAGTAAATACACCATTTTTCATAGTAGCATCGCCATCGTATGAATAGGTGTTTGTACTTGATGCCACAGCAATAACTCGGCCAGTTGCCTTAAGAGCAGAAGCCATAGCGCCAATCTGGCAAGCATCGAAAGTAAACATCATTTTAGTACTTTTTGCAGTAGAAAATTTGGTTTTAAACCAAGAATAATTAATGTAGTACAAGTCAGTTGAAATTATATTTCCTTTACTACCATGACCAGAATATACAAAAGCAATTTCATTACCTGCAATTGATTGACTTGCAAGTGTGTTTATAGCACTTTCGATTGCCGTTTTAGTTGCAGCCAAATCTGTTAAAATAGTTACACTGTATCCTTCTGCTTGCAATTGAGCTTTCCAATCAGTAGCATCATCATCGCAATATTGAAGGTCATTTGCTGTGCCTGAATAATTAGAAATTCCAATTACTAATGCAAATTTTGCACCCTTAGCTGCATTTTTAAGTAACTCAACTGGTTGTGTTTCTACAACCTGAAATTGAGCAATAACACTTTCTGGTCTGTCATCAATAGTGGCAAAATCAGGACGTACTGTAAATGCTTGCTCTACTGTAAGGTCATCTTGAGGCATCAAACCTTCTTCTTGAGAGCAGCTTTGTAATAAAAATCCAGCGAAAAGCGCAACAAACGCTAGTTTAATCCATTTTTGTGTTTTCATAATTTGAAATTAGGTTAAATGATTAGAGTTATAAATAAAGTTTAAAAATCAAATATCATTTATTTTTTTTTTAAATGCAATACTAGTTTTAAACATATACTGTTGATAATCAAATTCGTTAAGCAATTTTTCAAATATCCCATAATCTACATCTTCTTATTTTTTAACAACTTACAAAATTTAATTTATCAATTATCGATAAAATTTTTAAGTCCTTTTTTTTAAAATACGTTTTTATTAATTATTATATAAATTTTTAGATTTATTTTACTTTCACAATTCCAACATTTTACAAAATGGAAACAAAACATATAAAAGCTTCTGAACTTAAAACAAATAAATGGTTTGGTGGAACAACAACGCAGCTAGCCATTTACCCTAAAGATGCCGAATACAAGGAAAGAAATTTCCAGTTTAGAATAAGTACTGCTACTGTCGATACCAAAGAATCCACATTCACACAATTACTCGGAGTTTCAAGAAAATTAATGATTCTGGATGGAGAGATTAAAATCGAACATAAAAACCATTACACCAAAATACTTAAAAAGTTTGAGCAGGATGAGTTTTTGGGTGATTGGGAAACCAAAAGCTACGGAAAAGCTACCGATTTTAATGTAATGACTACCGGAAATACTTCGGGAACATTAGAATCATTGCAATTAAAAACGGATGAAAAATTTGTTGTAGAAAATAGTAAAAAATCAGATTTTATGGTGATTTACGTTTACACAGGATGTGTAAAATTTAATACAGATATTATTGAAAAAGGAGATGTTTTAATTATTAAATCAGATAAAACAATAAAACCTTTTTTAATCGAATCCAAATCAACTTCTGAAATAATTATAACCCGAATCTCATTAAAAAAATAGAATGGGCTGAAGCCCGATCAAGTCTAACTTTATTACCCCGACCTTAAGGTCGGGGTAATAATTTACAATTAGATTGGACTTTAGTCCGATCTATAATTTCTTATTCATTTTTAATCTCCCATATAGTTCCAAAAAAATTAATACATAATAAAGGATTGATTAAACTGGATTTAAGTATAATTTATAATTGTAAACAAAAATAATTCTCAATTTAGATGGATTATTCATTTAGAACCAGAGCTGTAAAATTTTAGTTTGAATTTTTTGTTATAATCGAATTATTGTAAATTTCGATTTTCTGATTTAATCAAGAATATAAATCGGATAACCAAATAAGTAAAACATAATAATTATAGAATATGAAAAAAATAATAATTCCTTTTCTTGCTATAATCGTTGCTTTTTCATGCCAACCCAAACAAACTGAGGTTGCTAAAGATGAGGCTGAAGCTATAGTTGAACCGATTATTGATTCATCACTTATTAAAAAACTTAAGGCAGATGAGTATGGTATGAGGCATTATGTTGTTGCATTTTTAAAACGTGGACCAAATCCTCCTAAAGATTCTATTGAAGCTGCAAAATTGCAGAAAGCTCATCTCGAAAATATTATGCGTTTGGCTGATGAAGGCAAATTGATTCTTGCTGGACCTTTTATGGATAACGACGATGTTAGAGGAATCTATATTTTTGATGTTGCAACTATTGAGGAAGCAAGAAAATTAACTGAGACCGATCCTGCTATTCAGGCTGGTAGTTTGATTATGGAATTAAAACCCTGGTACGGAAGTGCCGCTATTATGCTTGTGCCTGATGTACATAAGAAACTGGAAAAGAAGAACATTGCGGAATAAAAATGCTTCTAGCTTTTTGCTGTTAGCCATTAACTAATTTTCTTCAGACATAAAACTAGCAGCTGATAGCTTACTTTTTAATTTGATAGAATATTCCCCGCTCCTGCCTATATGTATGCAATTTACCATCTGAATCGAGTACATCGAGGTATTTATTTATTTCGTTTACATGCAGACCCAGTATATTTTGTAGATCTTCTAATGTACAGGGCCTTCGAGAGATAGTTTCAAAAATAGTGTTCTCAATATCTTTACGAAACGACTGAATTTCTTTTCGTTTTGCCGATGCAGCAATTATCTCCACATTTGGTAATTGCCAATAATCAATAATGTTTTGCAATTCAATTCTGCTTGCGGCTCTTATACTTTCAATCACACCGGGGCGATCTAATGTGTTTAACTGAACTTTTTCGGGTTTAATTTTGTGTATTGCTTCTTTAAGCAAATTCAGGTTTTGTAAATCATCATTATATCCAGGTAAAATCATAATTTCTAGCCAAATAATCCCCTTAAATTCTTTTCGGAAATCAATTAATCCCTGAATGTAATCGCTTAGTTTAAAACTATTTAATGGTCGGTCAATTTTTCGAAAATCAACATCATCGGCAGCATCAAGAGATGGCAAAACTAAATCAGCAAGCAATAATTCCTTTCTAACTTGTGGATTTGAAAGTAAAGTACCATTGGTTAAAACTGCAACCGGAATTCCGCTGAAATTTTGTTTAATATATTCAATAATTCGGCCAATATGAATATTTAATGTTGGTTCACCAGCGCCGGAGAATGTGATGTATTCAGGATTTGGATTATTCTTAAAAAAATCATTTAACTCGGCAATAATTTCATCGTATAAAACATATTCTTTTCTCTCTAGTGTTAGCTGAGTTGTTGCACCACATTCGCAATAAATACAATTCAAGGAGCACACTTTGTGTGGAACTAAATCCACTCCAAGTGACATTCCCAACCTACGCGACGGAACCGGACCGAAAAGATGTTTATACATGTTTTTTTTGTTTACAAAGATATGAATTATATGTTTAACGAATAAAATACTAAAAGAGATGAAATCTACATCTCTATTCCCAACCTGGCTTGAACACCATTATTGAAATAATGTTTAACTTCTTTCATTTCGGTAACTAAGTCTGCAATTTCTATAATCGAATCAGGAGCATATCTGCCAGTTATAATTATTTCAACATGTCTGGGTTTATTCTTTAGAATATCAAGCACATTATTTACATCAATTAGCTTATAATAAAGCGCTATATTGAGTTCATCCATAATAACTAAATCATAATCACCAGAATGAATTATTTTACACATTTCTTCAAAACCAATATTGGCAGCTATAAAATCTTTTTCTTCGGGTTCGTTCACAATAAAACAATCCAAACCATATTGTTTAACCACTATATTTTTAATACATTCATCTATTGCTATTAGCTCTGAGTAAGGTTTCCCTTTTACAAACTGACCGATAAATACTTTTTTACCCGCACCAGAAGCTCTCAAGGCTAATCCTAAGGCTGCTGTGGTTTTTCCTTTTCCGTTTCCGGTATAAACCTGAATATATCCCTTCTCTTCCATTCTTCAATTTATATTGTACTTCTCTCTTACTAGTTATATGCCAATCTTATTTTTTCAGTAGCCATAGTTGGTGCAATAATCTTTTGCCATTTAGCCGATTTCCAAGTACCTAATTCGGTATGAGTAATTAAGTATTTTTGTGGAATTGGATGAGTACCATAAACAACCTTAATTTTGTATTTTTCTTCAATAAAAGTTTTAAACTGCTCTATTCGTGGGCATGGAGGATAACCAACGATTAATCCGGTAGCTAAGTGGATTACTTCGGCACCATTCTTAATCATTTCTTCAGGTGTATATTCGATATTTCCTCCGGGACAACTACCACAAGTAGTATATCCAACAATTTCGAGATCTTCATCTTTTCCGTAAATACTAAACGCGCCTTCGCGATTTTTCATAGCTCTGAAACATTTACCTCCTGCACAAGTGTGGTATCTGTCGCAAATTATTATCCCTATTTTAGTTGTCTTTT
>JAIFLC010000110.1 GCA_020049295.1 Bacteroidota bacterium | reverse complement strand
CACAATTTTGGATTCTATGCTCGGACAATAACGCGGTCCTGTACTCTGAATAGTTCCATTGTACATGGGTGAATCCTCAAAACCTTCTTCCAAAATACTATGAACTTCGGCATTGGTATAGGTAATCCAACAGCTTTTTTTCTTTAAAACGGATTTTATTTCAGGTAAAAATGAAAAATTATGCGTGACTTCATCACCACCCTGTTCCTCCAGTTTTGAAAAATCGACAGATCTCCCATCAATTCTAACAGGCGTACCAGTCTTTAGTCGTCCGGTTTTAAAACCTACATTTAATAATTGATCAGAGATATGATACGAGGCACTCTCTCCTATCCTACCGCCTTCCATTTGAGCTTTGCCAATGTGCATTAAACCATTCAGAAAAGTACCATTGGTTAGAATAACCGATTTGGAATAAAAATCTACTCCAATCTGTGTTTTAACTCCGTTGATAACATTGTCTTTTATATGCAATGATGTGACAGCATCCTGCCATAAATCCAGATTTTCAGTTTTCTCCAACACATGACGCCACAATTCAGTAAAACGTACCCTGTCACACTGTGAACGCGGACTCCACATTGCAGGTCCTTTTGACTGATTCAACATCCTGAACTGAATACTTGACTTATCAGTAACAATTCCTGAGTATCCGCCCAGCGCATCAATTTCGCGAATTATCTGACCTTTTGCTATACCACCCATTGCCGGATTGCACGACATTTGTGCATATTTGGTCATGTCCATTGTTATCAGCAATGTTTTTGAACCCAAATTTGCAGCAGCAACAGCAGCTTCGCAACCCGCATGGCCCCCTCCAACAACAATCACATCGTAAAACGGTAACATCTATATCTTTTTAATTAATAATCAACTATTTGATAGATTTTCAAGGTAAAAATCTTCCTTTTGGGTCATCAATAGCTTGTCTTTTTTACTTTTATCTTTATACCCCAATAAATGCAAAACTCCATGAATCAAAATACGTGATAATTCATTTTCAAAACCTGTTTTAAACTTCGAAGCATTCTCCTTTACCCGATCGCAACTAATAAAAATATCTCCTGAAATGACATTGTTCTCAACGTAATCAAAAGTGATGATATCGGTAAAATAATCATGATTCAGATATTGCTTGTTGACTTCAAGCAAATATTCATCAGAACAAAAAATAAAGGAAATATCACCCAATGTTTTACCTTCAGAAATGACAGTTTCTTTAATCCAGCTGTTAATTTTTCGCTTCTTAATTTTGGGAGCAGTAACATCTTCATTACAATAATTTATACTCATTCAGGTATAGTAAATAATATATATACTTTTCTTCCATCTTCTTTAAAAACCAATTCATCGGCAATTTGACGTATGATAAAAATACCGCGTCCTTTTCCGCATTTTATATTTTCAGGCAATGTTGGATCAAATAAAGTGTCACAAAATCCATCACCTTCATCTTCCACTTCTATATGCATTTGGTTACCGAATACATTTAATCTGATAAATACTCGTTTGTTAGAATCTAATTTATTTCCATGCAAAATAGCGTTGCAAACTGCTTCACTAATCCCAAGAAAAATATGATTAAAAGAACTTTTACTCAAAGAAAATTCATTATAAATATCCTCAAGAAAAACCCTGACCATATTTATATTTGTCAGTTTTGAATATATAACTAAAAAACGTTCCAAAACTAATTCTTAATTTGATTTAAAAAGTTGTTGTATTTCTGATCGTAAAAATTTCGCAATTGATAGTTACTTCTTTTTAACAGTTCATTCTCATTTTTGGTTTTATTATTAAACTCAAAATAACCTTCAGGGTTAACCTTCTTTATATCATTGGCTGTTTTCGATTCACGCTCATCCTCAAAATCACGTTCAATTTCAGATTTTTCGGCTTCAAGTAATTTAGATAAAATAAGGTTTTGACGATTTATCAACTCATTGCTAATGTTACGGTTAATTAAATCTTTCCTCGATTGTTCCAATAACTGATCAATTGCCTGCAACTGTCCTTTTGCCTCTTTCCCAACCGAAGAACCATTCAGCATATCACGAATCAATTGCTGCATAATCTCCTGCTGTGCAATGGTTTGACCAATACTTTTACCCATTTTGCCCATATCGCCACTTTTCATCTGATCAATCATTTTCTGCAACTGCTCTTTTATCGAATTTTGACTCTCTTTAAGCGCACCCATACTTGGTTTTGAACCCTTTCCTCCAGGTTTTTCACAATCTCCATCACCACTGCTTGCAGCCTCTTCCTGTTTCTTAATATTATCAAGCGCTTCGCTTAAAAACAAGGCCAAATTATTGGCAGCTGTAATACCATATTGCTGATACATTCTGGAACCTCCAATGTTCCCTGATTCAAGATTATCGAATGAATAATCTACATTATTTTCCAAAGACAATAATTCCTTGTTGATGATTGAACTAATTTCAGGAGTTCGTTTTGACAACGCATAAAGCGAATCCTTCACAAATTCGACCTGACGCTGCATATTTTTTTGTTTAATTTTCAGTTCGTTTATCAGAGGATTATTATAATCAATTTTAGCCAGTATATTTAAAAGGCTTTCCTGGTCAAAGGAAACCAAAATCAGATTATCAAGAATTTGTTTTATATCTTCAATATTTACATTGTTCTCTTTCTTCTTGTTACTTTTCAACATTTGATCGATTGAAAAAGCCAACTCTTCCAACCTTTTTGCATTCTCCCCTATCCCCTCCGAAGCTTTCCTGCGGTTTTTCTTTTCAACTTCCTTTAATATTTTCTGATAGTTTTCCTTAATATCTTTGAATTCATTGTCGAGATCAAATAAATTCATCGGCTTTTCCAGCGTCTTATTAAAATCAAGCGCATCCTTATAATCCTTCTCAATTTCATCCAAATGATTTAAATTTTTATTTTCCGAATCACCAACTTCCCCTAAATTATCTTTTTCCTTTATTTCTTCCTGAATTTGCTTTTCTGAAACTGCCAGTTTTTTTAATTCATCCATAACCCTTTCAACTTTTTGCTCCACTTTTAATTTTTTCAACAACTGCATATTTTTATCCAACTGTTTTGAAAGGTCATCCAAACCAGTATTCATTTCCTTTGATAACTGATCAAACTTTTTCGGATCAAATTGTTTTGCCAGTTCATTGAATTCCTCAAACAGTTTTTTTAGTTCGTCGCTAAAAACTTCGTTTAAGAGCTCATCTATCTGCTGCTGCTTTTTCAGTATTTCTTCCTTGTCTTCCGAAAACGAATTCAGAAAATTATTTGCATCCTTATTTTGCTGTGCAATTTGCTCAAGTACATTTTCAAGTTCATTTTTCTTATTTACAATATCTTTAACAGTTTGAAATTTTTCCCAATCGGACATATTCGAATTAATCTGCTTCATTTTAAAGTTTTCAAACTCCTGCTGTATCTCCTCTGTAAGCTTCGAACTCTTTTTTAACAACTGATCAATTGAATTCATATCAGAGTTTTCTTTTGCAAGTATTTCCTGATAATCAGGAAAACTGAACGTAAAAGTTTCGCTGATGGTACGTTTAAAATGATTGATATAATCGTTGTCGTAAACCGCGAAGTAATATTTAAACGATTTTCCCATACTTTTAACAGATTCAAAATCAAACGAATAATAAAAATCCTGATTTAAAAAATATGGAGTAACCGGAATACTAATTAAACTGTCTTTTCCTTCAACATTAATTACAAAAGCCAGTTGATGAAATCCGTAATCGTCAATTATATTGCCTTTAAAATGAAATCTTCTGAAGTCAATGGAATCATTAACCTGCACTACCTTTATTTCAGGAAACAAATCAGGAATAACCTGAACTTTATAAACAAGGCTGTTTTCATCTTTTAACCTCGAATTCTTAATTGAAATCCGATACTCCGCATTGCTTAAAAATGTTTTCTTTACTTCAAATGCATTTACATCCTTAATTCCTGAAATAATAGAACTGTCACTTAAAATTATTTCAAGACTATCAGTATCCACTGTATTAAATTTCCATGCTACTGTAGAACCTGAAGCTATTTTCAAATCGCCAATATTTTGCAATGTTTGAGTTTGTAATCCGGTGTAACCGGGATACTGAATGTCAACCGTAAATTCAGAAATAAAAGGCTTATTAATTACTGAAATTTTATAATCGTTGGAAATGTACTTTTTATCAGTGAAATATATTATAAATGAACTATTTACGTTTTCTATGGTATATTCAAACCTTTGATTTTCCCTGGTCATTAAAAAGTTATTTCCACCTATATTGACATATACCATTTCCGGAATTTCTTTTCCGCTACAAAGTAATTGTAAATCAATAGATTCACCCATAACCACTTCCAAATCAGTATTTTCGAGCATAAAAGTAAACGGAGCCGGTTTTTCAAATTTCTGCTGATACCTTATCAATCTGACTGAACTCTCCTTAAATAAATCAGGAAAACTTATAAACCATACAGAAAAAAACAAAATGACACTAAAAAAGGAAATAAAAACAAATTTTAAATCCTTTAGCTTTATGGAATCAGAGAAGGAAAATATCTTTAACTCATTAATTTTCTGATCAATACTCGCTCTGATTAATTCATTGGAATAATTTGAATGAGCTTCATTAGAAAGCTCTATGATATTTATTAACCTGTCTTTAATTTCAGGATACTTTTTACTTAAATGTGTTGAAACATCGTAAAATGTCAATACTTTACCAAGCCCCAATAACTTAATAAACGGTTTGACAATGAAATAGATAAAAATAAATAGAGTGAGTATAATTGTAAAAACTGCAATACTTAATTTAATCTTCGGGTTGAAATAACTAAAGTATTCAAGAAGGGCAATACTGCCCCAATAAACAATTACAAGTAGTATAAAAAGCATTAAACCCCTTATCAACTGATAAAAGTAAAACTTTCGAATATACGAATTTAGCTTATCAACAAACTGTTTATAGTTTTTATCCATCATTACAAGCCATTCATTTATAACTATTTAAAATATTAACTTATAAACAATAATTTTAATTCAATGTTTATAAGTTCAGGTAAAATATCAAAAACTAATGACAAAGATATAGATTGATATTTGTATTATATATTTTTTTGGAAAAGACAAGAAGAATTAACAAATACTAATTGTATCATGAATCAACAAAATTTTGCTTATTTTGGAGCATCAATTTATTAAAAACAAAAAGAATCAACAGATGTTATTATCAAAGCTATTAAATTTGTTTTCATATCTTTAAGTTGTTAATAACACGTTTAAAAAAGAATATAAAAACAAGGTTTTTGAAAATACAAGCATTACAATAAAAAGATATCAAAACAACTAACAGGACATATTCATATTCATTCTTTTTAATTAGTTTTAAAAGAATAATTATAATAATGAATAAAAAGATGAAATCAGAGGGTATCCTTTTTACGTTTTAGGGAATTAACTATATTGGTTGATTAGAAAGAGCTACAATGAGTGAGAGATTGAAAATATTATTGGTAGAGGATAATCTTTTAAACCAAAGGATTGTAACGTTTAGTTTAAAAAAATTTAATCATGAAGTAACTATTGCCAACAATGGTTTAGAGGCAGTTGAGATATTTCGTGTACAAAAATTTGACGTTATTTTAATGGATATCATGATGCCTGTGATGGATGGGCTTGAGGCTACTGTTAAAATCAGGGAAGAGGAAGTAAATAGTAATTCAAATAATATACGAACTCCAATTATAGCGCTTACTGCAAATACAATGGATAATGACCGTGATACATGCATTTCATACGGAATGGATGATTTTATGGCCAAGCCTTTTGATATTGAAAAACTACATTTGATATTCAGCGAATTAAAAATTATACCCTGATTTTATCCGTTTCTAATTTTTTCTCTC
>JAIFLC010000082.1 GCA_020049295.1 Bacteroidota bacterium | reverse complement strand
GAAGCTCTTGAATAGTCGTCAATCTTTACATTTTCTTCACCTACTATATGTTTGAATTGATCAATTATTTTTTGATCAATCTTACTTTTTATATCAATCTTAACAGGTGAATTACCTATTAAATGCTTTTGTTGCAAATCAGATTCGGTAAATCCAAATGAATCTATAATAATTTTTTGAGTTCCTAAATCAATTGGAGTTTCTCGTTTATCACCCCATTTAAAAATATCACGATATGTATTCATATGTATTGATCTTCAAAAAAAATACGAATTTCTATTTTGGTAAATTAAAGATTTTCATAACCTTTTCAATCTCCTCCTGAGTTCTTTTGTCATCCCATTTTAATTGTTCCTTGGCAGTATTTACAACTAAATTAAAAGTATCACCACCTGGAAATCCAAGAGTTCCAATTCCTGTTCGTCGAAACAAAATATCTGACAACGTATAAGCCATTTCTTTTTTAATAACATATACTACTTCGGCAAGTATTTCTCCATCATCATTAACAACTTTTGCGAGTGGTTTATCATATATAGCTAATCGAAATATCGTATGACACTGTAATCCATAATTGCGTCCTACATAATTTATGGTGGCTTCAGAAAACTGAGGATATCTTAAAACTAATTGTTTAATAAAGCTCTCCATATTTTTAATATCAGAATCTGCCAAATATCTTTTATCAGTTATAGAAATACCTAAATTCCTATTCAGTTTTTTCGAAACAACTTTTATAACCTGGCTAGCTAATTTCCTGCTTGTGGTATATTTGCCACCTTCTACGGTTATTAATCCATCGAGACCTTCCTTGGCATTATCAAATATTTCGTATTTACGTGATGTTTCGTATGTTTCTTTGGTTTGGTCATCAACTAAGGGACGTAAACCTCCGTAAGCAAATTGAATATCGCTATACTTAAGCTTTTCGAATCCATAGTTTTCGTTAATTTCGTCAATAAGTCCCTGTATGCTTTCATGTGTAACAATGTAATCATCAGGATTACCGTTATAAACCTTATCCGTTGTGCCAATTAATGAATGATTACGCCATGGCATTATCATAACGTGTCTTCCATCCTTTGTCATGATAGTGATAGCATGTTTATTACACAGTTTTTTAGTAATAATATGTATTCCTTCTGACCTACGAATGTGGTGTTCCTTTTTAATCTCAGAATTTGCTGAATCTAAAACTATATCAGTCCATGGACCAGTACAATTAATTGTTAAATCAGCGGTAAAGCTATATTCTTTTTGATTTATTAAGTCAATTACATTTACTCCACTAACTATATTATCTTTTCGAATAAATGATTTTACTTTCGCATAGTTTGCCGCTTTGGTTCCAAGTTTAATTGCTGAGTTTAAAACACCTAACGTGAGTCTTTCTGGATTAATGTTTTGGCAATCATAATAAATGCTTGATCCGGTAAGGTTTGTATTTGGGACACAAGTTTCAAGTTTTAATGTTCTTCCGGTACTTATGGTTTTATGCAAGGGTAATTTCTTAGATTTATCCCATGTCCAGGCTTTATCATATGAAAGCATATCATATAAAAGCATTCCTATAAACAAAACTACTTTATTATTTTTCAGATTACTAAAAGATGGTACCATAAAAGGAATAGGATAAACAAAATTTGGAGCAATATTTTCCCAAACTCTTCTTTCGGTTAGCGATTCCCTAACCAAACCTAATTCCATATTCTTAAGATATCTTAACCCTCCATGTATTAATTTAGATGTTGCAGAAGATGTTGCCTGTCCAAAGTCACCCTTTTCGAATAATGCTACCTTTAAACCACGTGTGGCTGCTTCATAAGCAACGCAAACACCTGAAATTCCTCCTCCAATAACTATTATATCATAATGATTTTCAAAGGTTTCGTCAAATAATCTTTTCATAGTACAAATTGTGTTAAAATGATCTTTATTCAAATGTCCGAAAAAAAGTCATAATAACCATTTAACAATTGTTAAATAAACTTCTTTTTTTACCATTCGATAGTTTTACGCAAGCGGCTTAATGACTGCAGTTTTATTCCTAAAAAATCGGCAATATATTTTAGAGGAACATCTCTAATCATATCTGGGTATTGCTTTAGCAGTTTTTTATAACGTGTTTCAGCGGTTTCTGTGATAAAAGAATATATTCGTCGTTGCGATTCCACAAACATTTCTTCTATAATTCTGCGACCCAATCTCTCCCACTTTGGATAATTTGAATAAAGAAACTCAAGATCATTTCTATGAATGATTAAAAGCTCACAATCAGTTATTGCCGAAATAACTTCGAATGATGGTTTTTGTGAAACAAAACTAGGCAGTGCTGTAGCAAATGTGTGCAATGGAGTTATATCACGGGTTATCTCTTCGCCATCAAAATTATAATATACACGCAAATACCCTTTGTTTGTGAATGCTAATTTTTCTGCAATTTCGCCTTCATCAATAAAAATTCTGTTCTTTTTTAACTGAATAATTTCAACCTTATCATATATAGATTTAAGGTCATTTCCAGTAAAATCAACATATTGAGAAATAAATGTAATTAAATTTTGAAATTTGTCCAATGCTTTCAATTTTTCTTCAAGATCGCAAAAAAAATGCTGATAACCCAATATCAGCATGTACTTTTCAATAAAATATTTTACTCGTACTTTAATGTATCTACAGGATTCAACCTTGCAGCTTTTATTGTGTGTGCACTTACAGATAACAAAGTAATTAAGATAACAATAATTACAGGCAAAATAAATAGCCAAGGAGTAATTGCTATTTTTGATGAGAAGTTATTTAGCCAGTAGTTTATTCCATAAATCAATGGGGGAACTGAAATTACCATTGCAATAATAATTAGGTACAAGTATTCTTTTAAAAAGTAGACTAATATATTTGTAACTTTTGCTCCCATTACTTTTCGTATTCCAATCTCTTTAGTTTTAAGATTTGCAGTATATAAGGATAATCCAAAAAGTCCGAGACATGTAATGAAAATAGCCATAAAAGCAAAAATTCCAAAAACGCTACCAAACCTCTTATCCGCTTTAAATTGCTCATCATAGTATATATCGAGAAAGAAAAAATTAAATGGATTTCCTGGAAATAATTGATTCCATTTGCTTTCTATTCGTTTTAAATTATCAGCAATCGATTCTGTTGTTAGTTTTACTGAGAAGCAACCACGCGTATCATCAGGTAAATAACGAAATATCTGTGGTTCAAATAATGCTTTGGGTGACTCGTGATGATAGTCCTTTATTATACCTATTATGGTATATATATTATCCCAATAATTTATCTGGTTATTTAGGGCTTCTTCAGGGCTAGAAAACTCTAGCCATTTAACAGCGGTTTCATTTAATATTACTGCTTGCTTATCAGTTGGAAAGTCTTTGGAAAAATTTCTACCAAGTGCAAATTCCATTTCATATTGTGTAATAAAATGGTCATCAACTCCCATAATCATAAAATTTTTGCCTGATGTAGGATCATTTCCAACTTTATATATAGCACCATTATCCCAGTATATTTTTCGTCCCGGAACTTCAGAGGAATAAGCAACTCCTTTAACTCCCGCGAAACCAGCTATTTCTTCTTTAAAAGTTCGCTGATGTATTACAAAAGTCGAATCAATAGCTTTTGGATAATTAATTACGAGCATTTGTTCAATGTTAAAACCCAGGTTTTGGTTTCTTAAAAACTGCAATTGTTTATAAACAGCAAATGTTCCAGTTATAAGAATTATAGAAATAGCTAGCTGGAAAACAACAAGCACTTTTCTTAAATTAATTCCACGATTTACTTTAATCAGCTTCCCTTTCAGCACTTGCACAGGTTTGAAAGATGATAATGCAAATACAGGATACATTCCAGTAATAAAGGTTCCAAAAATATAGGTACAAATTACAAAACCTATAAACCATGGTTGACTCCAGAAAGTATAATCAATAGGAATACCTGTTAATCTGCTAAAACCAGGTTTTATGATTTCCATTAAGCCTAAAGCTAAGATCAAACCAATTAGATTAATAAGAATTGATTCTGTATAAAACTGTTTAAATAGATTTAGCTTTGACGCACCAACAACCTTACGAATACCAACCTCGCGAGCTCGCTCTAATGACCTTGAGGTAGTTAGATTAATATAATTTACCCAAGCAATTATCAGAATAAATATTCCAATGATATAAAGAAAATCAACTATTTTCTCGTCTCCAGGTGATTCCTGTTCCTGCAATAAATGAGATTTTAAGTGAATACTTTCAATATTCTGAAGATTGAAATAAAATACCATTTTATAATAATCAAGCATTTCGCCAATTTGAGTTTTGGTAAACTCTATAAATTGCTTTTCTAGATCTCTTGGATTAGCTTCAGGTTTAAGAGTTAAATAAGTAAATGCTCCAGTATGTCCCCATGATTCAAGATATTCGGGTCCGCGCCAATAAGTTAAATTAATAAATGATACTAAAATTTCTGGTTTTAAATGAGAATTTGCGGGTAAATCTTCGAAAACAGCTACAACTAAAAGATCATCTTTCATATTTAGTTTTAATCTCTTACCAAGTGGATTGGAATTTCCAAAATATTTTTTAGCAATAGCCTTACTTATAACAATGTTATTTGGTTGATTTAATGCACCTTCGATAGAACCGTCAATGATTTTAAATGTGAGAATTTTAAAAATATCCTGTTCAGCATAATAGATTTTCTTCTCTGTAAACTTATTCTCTTCGAACGAAATGTTTGCTTCACGACTCGATAATCTGGCAATATCTATAATATCAGGGAAACTCTCTTTTAACAAAGGTCCAATTGCAGGGCAAGCCGAAGCAAACTCAACATTACTGCCATCCTGTCCCATTCGACCATAGGTTAATCGATAAACATTTTTACTGTTTATGTGATATTTGTCGAAGCTTTTTTCAAATGATATATAATGAAAAATAAGAGCACATGCCGCTATGCCAATAGCTAATCCAGAAATATTTAAAAATGTAAAAACAAACTTTTTAAGAAGAGCTCTTTTCGCTATTAAAAGATAGTTTTTAATCATAATCGTTTTATTTTCTTAGATAATAATGAGAATGAAAAGTTTAAAGGCATAATTGTTTTTACTATTATCAAAGTATTTGCCAAAAAAGAAAATAATGTAAATTGCAGTACTATCATTCATTCAAAAAAAATATCAATGAAAAAATTGATTATCATATTCATAGCAATTGCATTAACGGGTTTTATTGAAACAACAAATGCACAAAAACATAGCTTTTCGTTTAAAGGTACTGAATTTATGCTTGATGAAAAACCGTTTCAAATCATAAGTGGAGAAATACATCCAGCCAGAATTCCTGCTGAATACTGGCGACATCGAATACAGATGACCAAAGCTATGGGATGCAATACAGTTTCGGCATATATCTTCTGGAACTATCATGAAATTTCGGAAGGAGTTTATGATTTTAAAACATGGAACAGGGATTTGGCCAATTTTATTCAGATTGCACAAGAAGAAGGTATGTGGGTAATTTTAAGACCAGGACCTTATGTTTGTGCCGAATGGGATTTTGGGGGTATTCCAACTTATCTTTTAAAAATAACTGATATTAAAATCAGATGTATGGATGCCAGATATATGAATGCTGTTGAAAATTATCTTACCAAACTTGCCGAAATAATAATACCATACCAGGTTACAAATGGTGGTAATGTTTTAATGCTGCAAATTGAAAATGAATATGGCAGTTTTGGAAATGATCGAAATTACATAAAAGCTCTCTCAGAAATCTGGCGAAAAAATGGTATTACAATCCCCTTCTTTACTGGTTCAGAGCAAAAAGATTTTGATCTTGCTTATCAAATGAATCCAGGAGTTCCTGTTTTCAGCAGCGAAACATATCCTGGTTGGCTTACACATTGGGGTGAACAATGGGCTCGTCCAGATACTACCTATTTAATGAAAGAGGTTAGGTTTCTTATGGATACAAAGAAATCATATAATCTATATGTAATTCATGGTGGAACTAATTTTGGTTTTACTGCAGGGGCAAATTCAGGTGGAAAAGGATACGAACCTGATGTAACTAGTTACGATTATGATGCACCCATAAATGAGCAAGGACAACCTACATATAAATATTATGCGCTTCGTAACCTAATTGGCTCATTTTTACCCAAAGGAAGTAAGCTTCTTGAAATCCCTAAACCTATAAATACAATTGAAATACCTGAAATTCAAATGAATGTATTTACTTCTGTATGGAGTAACTTACCTGAACCAATACAATCTGTTCAACCAGTACCATTCGAAACATTAGATCAGAATCAGGGTTATATGATTTATAAAACAAAACTAATCGGGTACAAAAGCGGTAAACTTATAGTTACCGAATTACATGATTATGCCACTATATTTCTGAATGGAAATTATATTGGAAAACTTGACCGAAGAGAAGGAATAATGTCTATTGATTTGCCCAAATCAGATATTAAATATCCCGAACTCGAAATATTTGTTGAAGGAATGGGACACATAAATTTTGCACAACATATGATTGATCGAAAAGGGATTACTGATAGGGTAACATTAAATGGAATGACATTAATGAATTGGGAGATTTATAAACTACCAATGAATGAGGAATACATTTCCAATTTAAAACCTTCTGAAAATATAGAAAAGCATGGAGTATTTTTTAAAGGAGTTTTTAATTTAAAGGATTTAGGTGACACCTATTTCGATTTGAGTAATTATGCAAAAGGTGTTGTTTGGATCAATGGTCATAACCTTGGCCGATATTGGAATATTGGACCTCAATACCGACTTTATTGCCCAGCAAGCTGGTTAAATCAAGGTATTAATGAAATTATTGTTTTTGATTCGCATATTACAGAACCAAAATCTATTTCAGGAAAGAAAAGCCTTGAATAAAAAGTTGAATATTTATTTAAACTGATCTCCAAAAAATAATTTATAAAATGTATATTTCGCAATAAACCAATCTTTTAATATTTCAACTATGAAAAAATTAGCTATCATTTTAATTTGCTGTGTTGCAATACAATATTCATGTAAAAACAAAGAAACCAAAGAACAGGAAGCTATTGATCAGGATGTAAAAAATTCGACGTTGGTTTCAGTAGGTCAAATGGTACCAGAATTTAGCTTTTTACGTAATGAAGATACCGTTCAAATATCTGATTTTAGAGGGAAAGTGGTATTTATGAATTTCTTTGCAACCTCTTGCCCAATCTGCATGAAAGAACTACCTGTAATTCAAAATGATATCTGGACGAAATATAATCATGTTGAAAATTTTGAGTTTTTTGTTTTTGGACGTGGACATACAATTGCCGAAATGGATTCATTCAAAACTAAATGGGAATACACCTTTGAGATTATTGCCGATCTAGACAAAGCAATTTATACAAAATTTGCAACTAAGTATATTCCACGAAACATAATTTTAGATAGAGAAGGTAAAATTATTTTCGCAGAAACCGGTTTTGATGATGATAAATTCAACGAGATAAAAGCTATTCTCGAAAAAGAGCTAAATAATAACTAAAAAAATATTGTTACCCTTGGGATACAATAATTATGATTATCAAAATGATCAATTAATATGTTCGAAGCGTACTCAAAATCACCTATTGGGAACTTAAGAATACTTGCAAACGAAGCGTATATCATTCAGATATCATTTGTTGATGAATATTTTAAAATGGATCTAATTCCTAATCTGATTAAAGACTGCATGAAGCAGCTCGACGAATATTTTAAAGGCGAAAGAAAAACCTTTACTATTCCTACAAACCCTGATGGTACCGAATTTCAAGGTAGAGTATGGAATCAACTTTGTAAAATACCATACGGAAAAACTATTTCATATCTTGAACTCGCACGACAATTGGGTAACGAAAAGGCTATTCGGGCTGTTGGAACAGCAAATGGGCAAAATCCTATACCTATTATAATACCATGCCACAGAGTTATTGGAAATGATGGTTCATTAACCGGATATGCCGGTGGATTGCTAAAAAAACAATGGCTTTTGGAGCATGAAGGAGCAATTCAGCAAAAAAGTTTGTTTTGGTAAGAAACTAGTTTCTGGTTGCTGGTTGTTGGTTACTGGTTAGAAGGAATACCTTATACCTTATACCTTATACCTTATACCTTATACCTTATTGATTAAACCTAAATTATCTACT
>JAIFLC010000185.1 GCA_020049295.1 Bacteroidota bacterium | reverse complement strand
TCAGATCGAAGAAATTGTTGCATAACTAAAAATATTTAAATCAAATGGCACATAAGAAAGGAGCAGGTAGTTCACGTAACGGTCGCGAATCAGAAAGTAAACGATTAGGCGTAAAACTATTTGGCGGACAAACTGCCAAAGCTGGAAATATTATAATTCGTCAGAGAGGTACTAAACACTATCCTGGTTTAAATGTTGGTATTGGTAAAGACCATACCTTATTTGCCCTAATAGATGGAACCATCGAATTCAAAAAGAAGCAGGATAATAAATCGTTTGTTTCTGTTATCCCTTTTGAGAATTAACCGAATTTAATTTTATATTTAATCTCCTGTTTTTGCTTTGTTTTAAGTAAAAATTACAGGAGATTTTTTATTTTCGCTTTTTTATAAATTCACATCCTATGTTAACCTTAAAAATCCTTCAGGAGAATAAAGATTACGTTATTGAACGTTTATCGGTAAAAAATTATAAGGCCGAAACTATTATTAATCAGATTCTTGAGTTTGATCAAAAAAGACGTTCCATTCAAAATAGTATGGATACTAATCAATCGGAACTGAATAAAATAGCGAAAGAAATTGGTGCTTTATTTAAAAGCGGAAATACAAATGAAGTTAATCAGCTAAAAGATAAAAATACTCAACTGAAAGAATTAGTAAAAAATCAGGGTGAGGAATTAACATCAATCGAAAAGCAATTAAATACGTTGTTATTGCAGCTGCCAAATTTACCTCATACTTCTGTTCCTTCAGGTAAAGGAGCCGAAGATAATAAAGAGATTCGTTCTGGGGGTAATAAACCAAGTCTTTATTCTGGTGCTGTTCCTCATTGGGATTTGGCAAAAAAATACGATATTATTGATTTTGAATTAGGTAATAAAATTACAGGAAGTGGTTTTCCTGTATATAAAGGAAAAGGAGCAAAATTGCAACGAGCGTTGATAAATTTCTTTATCGACGAAGCAACTGAAGCAGGTTATCTCGAAATTCAACCTCCCATTTTGGTTAACGAAGATTCTGGTTTTGGAACAGGTCAATTGCCTGACAAAGAAGGACAGATGTACCATATAGGAATTGATAATTTGTATTTAATACCAACAGCCGAAGTACCTGTTACAAATATTTACAGAGATGTAATTCTTTCAGCATCCGATTTTCCTATTAAAATGACCGCCTACACACCTTGCTTTCGTCGTGAAGCTGGTTCATATGGTAAAGATGTTCGAGGATTAAACCGTCTACATCAATTTGATAAAGTAGAAATTGTTCAATTTCAGCATCCCGAAAAATCTTACCAGTCATTGGAAGAAATGGTTAAGCATGTCGAAGGATTAGTTAAAAAACTTGAATTACCATATCGTATTCTGCAGCTTTGTGGTGGTGATATGAGCTTTACATCAGCTTTAACATATGACTTCGAAGTTTATTCTGCTGCTCAAGGCAAATGGCTTGAGGTTAGTTCTGTTTCAAATTTCGAATCATACCAGGCAAACAGATTAAAACTAAGATTCCGCGAGGAGGGAGAGAAAAAAACAATTCTCGCTCATACGTTGAATGGTAGTGCTTTGGCATTACCTCGAATTGTTGCATCCTTACTGGAAAACAACCAAACACCGGAGGGTATTATTATTCCTCAGGTACTAAGAAAATATACTGGATTTGATATGATCAATTAGTTAAATCAATTTTGAAAAATTGAGGAGTGTTCATACGAGCACTCTTTTTTGTTTTAGCAGGTTTTAATAATCAGAAAAAATTCGTATTATTAACCAATAATCCTTTCCCTAATATGAAAAAGGAATATTTTCTGATTCTTCTGTTTCTGTTGGGCTTTCATTTATCATGTTCAAAAAAGGAAGTTGATACTTCTAAGGTTGATATGATGCTGTATGTTACGGACAGTTTGCTGGAGGAGATTTCAGTATTTCAGATTGAGCTAATTGATAGTGTATATCATATCTCTGGTAAAAGACTTGTTGATATTGGACCAAACGGTAAACTCAGTGCTAAAGATTCCCTTGATTTTTATACACTGCTTCAAGATATTTCAATCAAATTACGTGATATCTATCAATACTCACATAAAGAAATCCTTTTTTCACATTACCAGTTAGAATCGATTAAAGAAGATATTGTAAAGGCAGGAGAAATAAATGTTCAGTTGAATGAAGAGTTAATAATAGAAGCAGATGTTTTGAAACTTTTAGAACAGCGTGTTGATTCAAGTATCTTGTTAATGAATGAATCCTTTAACCGGATTTATAAATTTCTTGGTGATACACTTTCATTGACATTAATTACCGATAGTGTTAAATGATAAATCAAAAAAGAGCATATGTTCTGGCAGGCTTAACGATACTCTTTTGGAGTACATCGGCTACTGCATTTAAAATAGGATTAACTCAGACAAACAATCTCATTCTGCTTTTTTATTCTATACTAGTTGCAGTTATTGTACTTTTTTTAATAGTTTTGGTACAAGGGAAACTTAATCATTTAAAAAAATATACCCGAAAAGATTACTTTAATTCTGCTATAGTCGGTTTCTTAAATCCTTTTCTATATTATACGGTTTTATTTAAAGCATATACGTTGCTTCCTGCACAAATAGCTCAACCACTTAATTTTGTATGGCCAATAACATTAGTCCTCTTATCTATTCCAATATTAAAACAGCCCATAACTATAAAAGCATTTATTGCTATGCTGATAAGCTTTATTGGGGTATTCTTTATTTCATCTCAGGGAAATGTTTTAGATTTTGATTTTTCAAGTCCTTTGGGTATTTTCCTTGCGCTTGGCAGCTCAGTTGTTTGGGCATTGTTCTGGATATTTAATATGAAAGACAAACGCGATGAAGTTGTAAAACTGTTTCTTAATTTTTCATTCGCATTTGTTTTTATCCTTATATATGCAATAATTGACAATATTCCTTTTGCAGTAAATAATATTGCTGTTTTCTCATCAATTTATATTGGAATATTTGAGATGGGTGTTACTTTTGTGCTTTGGCTATTAGCTTTACAAGCTGCGGGCCGAGCAGAAAAAGTTGGAACATTAATATACCTTACTCCTTTTTGTTCATTATTGTTTATACATTTTGTCTTAAAAGAAAAAATATTCTTAACAACAATAATTGGTTTGCTATTAATTGTAACTGGTATAATAATTCAGAACTATAAGAAAAAAACAATCATATGAAACACAAAATTAATCTTTTAGTATCAGTAGTTATATTTCTTTTTATAACTATAACCTCATGTGAGAGGGATTTTGTTTACCCTCCAGATTATGTTTACCCTGATCCTGATAATCCATTAGAAGAGTTTGTGAATATAATAGATTATTGGTATTTATGGAACGATTCGCTGCCTGTAATTAACCTTACCAATTATTCTGATCCTAAAGCATTGCTCGAAGATATTCGTTATACACCAAGAGACAAATGGAGTTATATAAGTACCAAGCAAGAAGAAAGCGAGTATTACGAAGAAGGCACTTATGCAGGTCATGGGTTTGGATATGCTGCTGATCCTGATGGAAAAATACGAATATCATTTGTGTTTGAATCATCTGATTTATATACCGAAGGAATAGGAAGAGGTTGGAAGATTAACAAAATAAACGGAACATCAGTTGATGAAAATTCAGATATAAGTAATTTGCTTGGATCATCAAATGTTGGAGTGTCTAATACATTTGAATTTGAATCTCCAACTGGGATTATTTTAACACGCACATTCAGTAAAAAGCAACAAACCATTAATACTGTTCTTCATAAAAGTGTTATAACAGTAGACGATAAAAAAGTAGGGTATTTTGTGTTCGAAAGTTTTATATATCCATCAGAAGCAGAGCTAAACACAGCATTTACCTTTTTTAAATCCGAAGGAGTTAACGAATTAATTGTCGACTTGCGTTATAATGGAGGAGGATTAATGGAAATAGCAAATCATCTGGCTGGACTCATTATTCCGGATAGGTTGAATGGGAAGCTATTTTTAACATATTTACACAATAATGAAAGAAAATCGCAAAATGGAAGCTATAAATTTAAAATAAACAGCAATTCTCTCAGACTCGAAAAAGTTTATTTTATTACAACCAATGGATCTGCTTCAGCAAGTGAGGCTATTATTAATGGTCTTGATCCATATTTGGATGTGTATCTTGTAGGTGATGATAGTTATGGCAAACCGGTAGGAATGTATTCATTCGAAAGCAACCTTTCAGATTATGTTTATGTGCCAATTACATTTAAAATTATTAATAGTGAGGGCTATGGTGATTATTACGAAGGACTTGAAGCAGACGCATATGCCGATGATGATGTCACTCACGACTTTGGTGATCCTGCTGAAAGCTCTCTTGCCGAAGCATTGCATCATATCGAATATGGAAGTTTTTTAGCCAAAAAAACAAAATCCGAAATAAAAAGAATGCCTAAAAAATCGATTAGAACAGTTAAAGAACAGTTAGGTGCATTTTAATGGGTATAAAAGTTAAAAAAGAACGAGTTATTCTTGGTATCGACCCCGGTACAACCATAATGGGGTATGGCTTAATTGAAACACATGGGAAAGATGTTTCTCTTCTTGTTATGGGTGTTATTGAACTGCGAAAATATACCGATCATTATATTAAGTTAAAGCATATTTTTGAACGTGTAACGCAATTAATAGATCAGTATCATCCTGATGAATTAGCAATCGAAGCTCCGTTTTTTGGTAAGAATATTCAATCGATGTTAAAATTGGGTAGAGCTCAGGGAGTCGCTATTGCTGCTGCTTTATCAAGGTCAATGCCTATTTTTGAATATGCTCCTCGAAAAATCAAGATGTCGATTACGGGGCATGGAAATGCATCGAAAGAACAAGTTGCAATGTTATTAAAACAATTATTAAAAATTAAAGAATTACCTAAAGATTTAGATGCTACAGATGGCTTAGCTGCTGCCTTGTGTCATTATTATCAGACAAATAATCCGATTTTAAATAGTGATTTTAAAAGCTGGAAAGATTTTATAAATAAAAACCCCGGAAGGATAAAAAAATAATCCCGTTTAAACGGGATTATTTTTTATGTTATTTTAAGTTAGCTTATTGCAACTGGAATACAATAGGGAATGTAAATGATACACGAACAGCTCTTCCTCGTTGTTTTCCTGGAGTCCATTTTGGAGATGATTTAACAACTCGAACAGCTTCCTTATCTAATGATGGGTCAACACCACGAACAACCTGAACGTTTGTAATAGAACCATCGCGGTCAACAACAAATGAAACATAAACACGTCCACTGATATTATTTTCCTGAGCAATAGGAGGATATTTAAGATTTTGTTGAATATAAATCCTAAAAGCATCCTTTTCTTGTCCTTGGAAAGTTGGCATGTCTTCAACTACAAGAAAAATCTCTTGTTCATCAACAACTTCCTCTTCTTCAGTAAATTCAACAATTTCAACCTGAGTAGCTTCATCAGCTTCTGTATCTTCGAGCTCTAGCTCATCGTCAATCTCAACATCATTTTGTACGATATTGATTATTTCTGTTTGTTGTGCTGGTGGAGGTGGTGGAGGCGGCTCATTCTGTTGTCTTGTAATTGGAATTACTTCTTCCTCAAGATTCATATCGCCAAGGTCTCCCAAATCTCCTAAGTCTGCAGGTTTTGAAGTCCATTCAAAAGCAAGTAATACTAGCCCAAGAACAACTACATAACCTATCTGAAGAAAAAGACCTTTTGATTTCTCCAAATCTGCTTTATCGGTTTTTTTAACTTCCATATGGTTTATTTTTTAAGTGCCTAAAAATATTAATATAAAAATGTTTTTCAAAACTTTTTGGGATCGATTTTATCTTTATTGTGATAATTTATAATGTTTTTACGTAAAAACTAACTAAAAGTTATATCTAAAACATAAACAAATTACTTGTTATTCTTAAAAAACGTTAATTTTTTATTTTATTATTAATTAAGTATGATTTTGTTTGATTAATAAATATCCTTTGTAAAAATAAATTTCATTTATGTAAAAAAAAATGTATTTTCGCATGAATTTATTGGGGCATTAGCTCAGTTGGCTAGAGCGTTTGACTGGCAGTCAAGAGGTCGACGGTTCGATTCCGTTATGCTCCACAAAAACAGATTATAATAAACTGAAAACGAATGATTTAATTTCATTCGTTTTTGTTTTTGATCGACTGAAAGTCAAAAAGAATTTTGAAATTAACATACTAACAATAAAGACCGGAAATATGATCCGGCCTTTTCTTTTTAACCAATTTTACTAATTTTTTACACTCTTATTTATTGATTTTCAAGCCCCTGCTCTTTTTTCGCTCTATTTTCGCATCTGTCGCAAAGATCTGTAATGTTTTTTAACTCCCTGGCTTGTGAAACAGTACCTTCAAATATTTCAGTAGTCCTGTCTGTATTGATATATGAGCAATCCTGATAAATGTGGTAACTTTTTCCTGATTTTGTCCAGTAAACGTGGTTCATACCATTATTAAGTGATTGAACTTCTGCAGTTTGTTCGGCATATTGTTCTTGTGAAGGGGGATTAAAATCTGTACCAGTAATTCCAGCTGCTAACATGGCAACAACGGCTATTGTTCCAACAATACCTTTTTGTTTACCACTCAAATTTTTGTTTGTAAAAATAAGTATAACTAAAGGCAAAAAAGCAATTACACCAATAATTGCGCCCAATTGATTCTGAATGAAGAATTTAAATTTGTCTTTTTCTGATGCAGGATCGAGTCTATTCGATTTTTTCCATAACAACGAACCAACAATTGCAAAAATCAAATCGATTACTATAAGAACAATCAGCAAGGTCATATTAACAGGAGCTTTTCTTAAAATGATTATAGCTCCAACTTCAAGACCAATAGCAATTACCCATGAAATGATTGCAAAAATACGCAGGTTTTTTGCTTTTGCCTTGCTTTCGTCACTTGCAACAAAGGTTTTTGTCGATGCAGAGGAGGTTTCTCCTCCTTCTACTTTGGTTATTTTTTTTTCGGTTGCCATTTTTTTAAATATTTTAATAAATTAATGATTTTCTTTATTTAACTAAAATACGAAATTAATGATTTTTTTATTAATTGGTTCTTGTAAATGAGAAACTAATATGCTTAACATAAAATGTGGAGCTCAGAACACAAATAGTACATATTATTGATTTCTATTCTTAGTTATTGATAAATCTTTAAGTTTCTTAAACTCAGATCCATCTTTCCATTGTGGAAAAACAGTATCATTTGCCAGTTCATAACCTATTCTGAAAAACAATTTTGCATCATCTACTATTCCTGACAAATCCCATGTTAAAGAATCATACTGATCGGTTGGTTTGTGGTAATAACTATTAAGCCACTCTGTCTCTTTTGCAAGAGCCCATTCTTTACCGTGTTCTCTGCTTTCGCAGTTTCCTCTGGCAAATATAGCGGGTACACCTACACGTGCAAAGCTGAAATGATCGGCACGGTAATACATTCCGGTATGCGGATTTGGATCGGGCAAAACATAACGATCATATTCTGGAGCAAAACGAGCAACATAATCATCAAGCTCTGATTGTCCATAGCCCGTAATCATTATATCTTTATATTGGCCAAATGGCAGCATAAGATCGTTATTAAAATTAGCAACAGTTTTATTTAATGGATAAATAGGATGTTCAGCATAATATTTAGATCCTAATAATCCTTGTTCTTCTGAAGTGGGTGATAAAATCAGAATTGAACGCGAAGGCTTCTTTTTCAGGGATGCAAAAGCTTCAGCAATCTCGAGCATCCAGGCAGTAGTGGTCCCATTATCAACCGCTCCGTTATAAATCGAGTCACCTTCTTGTACATCGCCTACACCTAAGTGATCCCAATGCGATGAGTATACAATAATTTCATCCGCTCTATCTGTTCCTGGTAAAATACCTAATACATTATGCGATTTGGCAAATCGATGGCTCGATTTCATAGAGAAGTTAATGCTGGCATTTATTTCGAAAGGTTTAAATCCTTTTGTTTTAGCTTTTTCTTTTAATTCGGAAAGATTATATTCTGCATCTGAGAATATTTTTTCTGCAGCGCTCCATGTTAACCAACCCTCCATTGCGCACATCGACATATAATTGTCATCAGGCTGAAGATATAGCTTAGGAATGGTTGCCCCGTTCAGAGTTACACTCCATGGATATCCTGCAGGTTTGGTTTCGTGTATGATTAAAATCCCGGTTGCTCCTTGTCGAGCGGCTTCTTCGTATTTGTAAGTCCAACGGCCATAATACGTCATCGAATTACCATTGAAAAATTGAGGATCATCAGTTCCAAATCCGGGATCATTCACAAAAACAATAACTGTTTTTCCTTTCACATCGATATCTTCATAATCGTTCCAATTGTATTCAGGAGCTACAATACCAAATCCGGCAAAAACGATTTCAGATTTTTCTAATTTGATTTCGTCTACCAGTTGTTTTGAATAGGCTACAAAATCAGTTTTATAATTGAGTATAAGCTTTTTATTTTTCAAATTTATTATCATTTTCTCATCTGGAAGATCAGCAACCTCGACCATTGGTACCTCTTGTAAATAGCTTCCGTTAATACAAGGTTCAAGACCTATTCTTTTGTATTCCCGAATTAAAAATGCTATAGCACTATCTTCTCCTACAGTAAAAGGTTTTCTTCCCTGGTATGCATCTGAACTGAATTCCTTAACCATTCGAACCATTTGAGCCGATTGAATCGTCTGTTCGGCTTGTTGATAATCGGTTATTCGATTGCAGGATAAAAGGCTAATTATCAGAGTTGCAATTAAACAATTGAATACTTTAATTTTCATTTTATTGATTGGTTTTATACTAATATATTCCTAAACAAGTTAATTCTTTATACATTTAGAGTTGTTTTTAAATCACAAATAATTTAAAGTTAAATATATGAAAAAAATAATTATTGGATTTTTTATGCTTGTTTTATCACTTCAATTAAAAGCTGGTTCTGATGAGCAAGTTATTAAATCAGATATAAAAGAGGTAACCGTTTTTCAACAAGGAGCTCAGATTTACAGAGTTGGCAGCATTTTACTAAACGAAGGTGTTAACGAAATTCTTTTTGTTGATTTACCCCAAAACATTGATCAACGAAGTATTCAGGTTAGTGGGATTGGCAATTTCTCCATTTTGTCGGTAAACCAACAGATAAATTATTTGAAAATCCAAACGGAGTCAAAAGAAGTAAAGAGTTTAGTTGATAGTTTAAAAATGCTCGAAAATAAAAAATCTGAGGTTGAAATTGCAATAGAAATTTGTCAGCAGGAAGAATCTGCATTGTTAGCAAACAAAGTAATTGGAGGTACGCAAAATGGCGTAAATATTGAATCACTTAAGATTGCCATGAATTATTTTCAATCAAAGCTTACTGAAATAAAAAACAAAGAACTTAAACATACCCGAGACCTTGAAATTATTAAGGAAAAGATTACTCGTATTCAAAACCAATTAAATAATTTACGATCTAAAAAGAAAGAGCCAACTTCAGAAATTCTGATTACGGTGAATGCAGCAGCTAAAGTAAATGCCAAGATGAATTTAAGCTATGTGATTTTTGAGGCAGGATGGTATCCCGAATATGATATCAGGGCTGTAAGTATTAAAGATCCAGTAAATCTGATATATAAAGCAAAGGTATTTCAAAGCAGTAGTGAAGAATGGAAAAATGTTAAACTAACAATTTCTACTGGAAATCCTCAAATAAGCGGAGAAAAACCGATGATTTATCCGTGGTATCTGAACTTCTACGAAGCTTATTCAAACAAAAAAATAATGATAAGAGGTACATCAAATGTAAAACCAGCTCCTGTATCCGAATCTGCTGAATTAGACGATGCTTTGATGAAAGATACAGAAGCCAGTTATATTCCTTTTACCCAAACGACCAACCAAACCAATGTTGAGTTTAAAATTGATGTACCTTATACTATACCATCAGATGGAAAGGCAAATATGGTTCAGATAAATGAGTATAAATTAAATGCTGATTTCAATTATTATTCTGCACCAAAACTCAATACCGACGCGTTTTTATTGGCAAAGATTACTGGCTGGGCCGAATATTCTCTTTTGCCCGGACAGGCAAATATATTTTTCGAAGGTACTTTTGTTGGAAATTCTACAATTAATCCAAACATTACGCAAGATACGCTTGATTTGTCATTAGGACGAGATCAGTCGATTGTTGTTACCAGAACAAAAATTAAAGATTTTGAAAGTAAGCGTGTATTGGGTGTAAATAAAAAAGATACTTACGGATGGGAGATATCGATTCGTAATAATAAAAATTCAATTGTTTCGATTGTTATTGATGATCAATTTCCAATTTCATCAAATAAAGATATTGAGGTTGAACAGATTGAAAATTCGAATGCGCAATACAATTCAACAACAGGAAAACTTACCTGGGAAATGAATTTAAATCCACTCGAAACGAAAAAGGTACACGTAAAATATTCAATTAAGTATCCAAAAGATAAAATAGTACAAATAAATTAGTTTACAATGGGCTGCAAAGCCCATTTTTATTTTCCTGCAAATTCCATTAAATAGGCTTTAATAAACCCATCGATATTTCCATCAAGCACATCGTTAACATTTCCGGTTTCGAAACCGGTGCGCACATCCTTTACTAACTTATAAGGATGTAACACATAATTTCGTATTTGCGATCCCCATTCTATTCTTTTTTTCTCACCTTCGATTTTAGCTCTTTCTTCCTGCTTTTTACGAAGTTCTAATTCATATAATTGTGACTTTAATAATTTTAAAGCATTTTCTTTATTATTGAGCTGAGATCTTGTTTCTTGATTTTCAATCACAATACCTGATGGTTTATGTCGCAAGCGAACAGCGGTTTCCACTTTGTTTACATTCTGGCCACCCGCACCGCTCGAGCGGTAAGTTTCGAATTCGATATCAGCCGGATTAATTACAATTTCAATAGTATCATCAACTGCAGGCGAAACATAAACCGATGCAAATGAAGTATGTCGTTTGTTATTCGAATCAAATGGAGAAAGCCTTACTAATCGGTGAACTCCGTTTTCGCTTTTAAGATATCCATAGGCAAAATCTCCTATAAATTCGAGAGTAACGGTATTTATTCCAGCTTCATCGCCTGGGAGGTAATTCACTTCTTTTACAATATATTTGTTACGTTCGCCCCAACGGATGTATAAACGCATAAGCATTTCTGCCCAATCGTGACTTTCGGTTCCGCCTGCTCCAGGATTTATCTGAAGGTAAGCTCCAAGTCTATCTTCTTCGAAACGAAGCATGTTTTTTAATTCGAGCTTTTCGATCAGATTAATTACCGATTTGTACTGTTGCTCTAATTCAGATTCACTGACACCACCATCCTTTAAAAAATCAAAAGCTAATTGAAGTTCGTTAATTTGAGTTTCAATCTCTTTATAGGCGCTGGTCCATTCTTTAAGGCTTGCAATAAGTTTTAGTTGTCTTTCGGCTTCTGATGGATTATTCCAGAAGTTTGGAGCATGAGTTTTTTGCTCTTCCTCATCTATTCGGAGAAGTTTGTTTTCAATGTCAAAGATGCCTCCTAAGCAAATCTCTTCGCTTTTCGATATCTTTAAAATGCTCGGATGAAATCATAAAAGTAAATTTGAGGAACAAAAGTAGTAATATTGATTATAACCACAAAAAATGAATAAATAAAAAAGGGAATCAAGCGATTCCCTTTTTAAATTATGTGCTATTTATTAGTATCCACCGCTATTCTCAAGTTTTTCCATTTCTTTGTTAAACGTTTCTTTGTACTTTTCGTAGTCATAGTCAACTTTTAATCTTTGGTCTTTTGAAAGCTTATTGTTTAATGCTTCTTCTAAAGCATCAACTCCCATTTCAATAGCCATATAACATTTGTAAGTACCTTGTTTAGTTTTGGTTATCTTTTCACAAATAGTCTTAACATTGTTAAGCTGTTGATTAACAACCTCTCTGTTAAGCGCTTCAAATCTTTCTTCAACTTCTTCAACGTTGTTAAATTCGCGCGAATTAACATAATTGTCAGTAACACCTTTAATTGTAGTTTCGATTTGTGCAGCTAGGGCTGCTTTTGTATTGCTGCTTGCTTTTTTGCGTGCAATTTCCATATCGGTGCTTTCGCCAGTTGCATTTGCTCTAAAAGTATTTTTATCAGTTCTGTATTCTGGTCCAGAGCAGAAAACTTCAACAACAACTTCGTCTTTTACACTTGTAACTTCTTTTGATTTACAGCCGCTAAATATACTTCCAGTAACTATAGCTCCTGCTAATAATAAACCAAGTGGTTTGTAAAATGTGTTTTTCATAGTCTTGAGTTTTTAATTAATAATTGTAATCATATTTAATTCGTTATATCTATATCATTTTTTTTGGTTAGCGTGTTTTTAAAAACAGACACTATTGTAAAAATATACAATAATTCATTATACAATACTACTTACGTCATAATAATTCATCAGAATTTAAATCCTTTAAAATTTTATTTACCATATCAAATATCTTGCCATTTTCGTAACCTCTCGAAACCCCAAACCTGACTAATTTTGATTTTATTGTGTAAATATCCTGATTTTTAATTGATTTCAATTTAGCTATAAGTTCCTTTTCTAAAATCTTATCATATTTGGTATTATCAATCTCCTCAAGAGCAATTTTTATTTCCTCCGCATTTATTTTCTTTTGTTTAAGTGCAAATTCAATTTTTATTCTACCCCATTTGCCAATTAACGATTTTTCTCTAACAAAAGCTTTTGCATACCTCGAATTATCAATAAAAGAGTTTTTAATTAGCAACTCAATTATTTCATTTCTTTCCTTTTCGTCCAAATCCCATTCGATGAGTTTACGCCTAATATCATCCTCACATTTTTCTTGTCTGGAACAGATGTTTTCTGCTTTTAATAACGCATACTTCTTTGTAAGTTTCTTTTTAGAAGTTTTATACATGCTTAGTTTTTATTCTAACTATTGAGGTAAATAAAATCTCTTTATAAAATAATCTCTTCATTTTCTATTTTAATAAGGCCTTAATCATTCGGTCTTTGTTGTTTATATCCTTTTTTAAAATGATTTCGCTAAAATTTTTTTCTTCAAGTAATAGAGCAACCTCATTACCAAACAATTCATTAATTTCAAAATAAATTTTACCGCCAGAATTAAGATGAACTAATGCAAATTCAATTATATGACGATAAAATAGTAAGGGATCATCATCTGAAACAAATAACGCAAGAGTGGGTTCATAGTCAAGTACGTTTGGATGCATCAATTCTTTTTCTTTTTCTGTAATATAAGGAGGATTACTTACAATAATATCAAAGGTGTTGTTTAGATTTTCGTTATGATTAAGAATGTTATGGTTTATTAGTTGTATTTCAACGTTATTTAATTTGCAGTTTTCACGTGTAATAATTAGTGCATCATTTGATATATCGGTTGCAGTAACATTCGATCCGGGCATGTTTTTTGACAGCGCAATTGCTATAACTCCACTGCCGGTTCCAATATCCAGGATTCGATAAAATCCATTTTTATTTTCTGAAATGATCCAATCAACAAGCTCTTCTGTTTCTGGTCTGGGAATCAAAACTCCTGATGCTATATGAAAATTCAGATTAAAGAATTCAGTTTGTCCAAGAATATATTGTATTGGTTTATTTAACTTTAACTCAGAAACGATTTGATCAATTTTTTCTATCGTATTTGATGACAAGACTTGTTCATGATTTAGTATAAGCTTGGTTCTGGAGTAGTTAAGCAAATGTTTTAATATAAGTGAAACAAATGAATCAATCTCGGTTTGAGGATAATAATCCTTTAATTCGGATTTTATCCATAAAATTATTTCCTTTATGTTGAAATTTGGACTCATTTTCCAAATTTAAAAAAAATACCGATGGCTTTTATACCACATGAAAAATATATGATGCGCTGCATCGAATTGGCAAAGATTGCTGGGGGAAATACAAGTCCTAATCCAATGGTTGGTAGCGTTATTGTATATAATAATAAAATTATTGGTGAAGGTTACCATCATAAGGCAGGCGAACCGCATGCTGAAGTTAATGCAATAAACTCAGTTACGAATAAAGACTTGTTGAAAGAATCAACTCTTTATGTGAATCTAGAACCTTGTGCTCATGTTGGAAAAACACCTCCTTGTGCTAATCTTATTGCAGATCTTAAAATTCCAAATGTGGTGATTGGAACTATTGATACTGCTGCACACGTTTCAGGCAAAGGAATAGAAATTCTTAGAAATGCAGGATGCAACGTTCAAACAGGAATTCTAGAAAAAGAATCACGTGAACTAAATAAACGATTTTTTACTTTTCACGAGAGAAAGAGACCATACATTATTCTAAAATGGGCTGAAACCATTGATGGATTTATTGATATAGACAAAGAATTAAAAAGTGAAACACAACCAACCTGGATTACCAATGAATTATCAAAAGCACTTGTTCACAAATGGAGAGCAGATGAAGATGCAATACTTATTGGAACAAATACTGTTGTCAGCGATAATCCAAGTTTAACAACCCGCGAATGGTGTGGTAAAAATCCATTACGAATAGTACTGGATCGAAATCTAAAGTTATTGCCCGAATTAAATATTTTTAATAATGAAGCCAAAACATTGATTATTGCTGATATAAACTGTAAAAATCAAAAGATAAGCAATGTAAATAGTAAAATTGGTATTGAATTTGTTAATTTTTCTTCGGATTTTATAAACCAATTAATGCCCATTCTCGTAAAATATAAGTTATTGTCAATAATTATCGAAGGAGGTACAACTATATTGCAATACTTTATTGATCAAAACGTTTGGGATGAAGCAAGAGTTTTTGTTGGCCCAAAGGTTTTTAAAACAGGAATTAAAGCACCTAAATTAGGGAAAACAAAAATATTTATGGAGAAATTGGGAGATAGTAAAATGTTTTTAATTGTAAATGATTAAATATTTTATTAATATAAGGATTAATAAAATTTCCAAATATTATAAAGCTTTTGTATTTTTGATAAGAGTTTTTAGAAAATATAATATATCAACATAAAACTAAATTTTAAAATGGGAAAAATCAGATTTAACCAGACATTAATCTTTACACCGATGCTACTTGTTTTATTTTCATTAATACAATGTAGCCCAAAAATGTATAATACGGGTAAAGATTTTGCAGCAGCAGGTAACTATCAGGATGCAATCGAACAATTTACAAAGCAAATCGAGCTAAAACCTGAATTTACTGATGCATATATCGCTAGGGCCCAAGCTTATGAAAAGACAGGAAACCTAACCGAAGCTGCAAACGACTACAAGAGAGCTACTACTTTTGATGCAAAGAATGCTTCAAATTTTTATAATGCAGGAAGATTATATTTTGATTTAAAAGATTATAACGAGGCAATCACAATGCTTTCAAGAGCTACAACACTCGATAAGAAGCATGTTAATGCCTATAAATTAAAATTAAAATCTTACATTGAACTAAAAGATTATGAGAAGGCATTAAAAGAGAGTGACGCAATTCTTGCGCTCGAGCAAAATCCTCAGAATTACTTCTGGCATGCCTATGTTCATGAGAAATTGGGCAATTACAATCAATCAGAAACCTATTTGAGAAAATCTCTTGATAAATCACCAAATGCCCTGGAAACAAATATTGCTTTGGCTGATGTTTTGTACAAAGCTAAAAAGTATGATCAGTCACTTGAAAGCTGCAACAAAGCATTACAAATTGATTCAAAGAGTACTGAAGCGATGTGGATAAGAAGTAAGGTATATAGAGAAAAGATTGATTATACAAAGGCTATTGAAGATTTATCGAGAATAATTTATTTCTCACCCGATAATGAAGACGCATTCTATAATCGTGGTTTATATAATCAGGAATATACTAAATACCAGGATGCGATTAATGATTTTAGCAAGGTAATATCGTTAAACTCTAAAAATTCACTTGCTTATTTTAACAGAGCTAAATCATATGAACAAATTACACAGTATTCCAATGCAATAGCTGATTATAAAACATACTCATTATTAACAGATGACAATAGTGCCGAAGCTAAAGCAAGAATGGAAGAAGCAGATAAGCGCTTGTATGAATTAAATAGAGAAACCGTAAAACCAGCTATAGTTTTCAATCAGAGTGGACAATCTGATCCTACTAAGATTAATGTAATCGAGAATGCTACAACAGCTACTTTTAAGGGACAAATTAATGATCAAAGCAAGATTAAATATGCAAAAATTGATGATGTAGAAGTTACTTTTATCGAGGGTAGTCTTAATAATGAGTTTGAGGTAACACTTGATGTTGCTGGTAAAGAGTCTGTTTCAGTTGCAGTATCTGATATTTATAATAATATTCTAGCCGCAAACTATACCTTAAACAGAACAGAGATCAATCCTCCTCAAATTGCACTTATTGCTCCTTTTGCGTCTACATCAGGTGAAATTTACCTTTCAACAGATAATCGCAAATTATATGTTGAGGGTAGAGTTAGTGATGATAATTTTATTAAAACCATTATGGTTGATGATATGACCGCAAGCTATCCGGTAAGCTCAAAAAATCCAGAGTTTTTTGCAACAATTGATATTGCCAATAAAACAAAATTTGTAGTAAAAGCTGAAGATATTTATGGAAATATTGCTGAGCAGGAGTTTAAAATTAACCGCGAAGCATTAGAGATATCGCAAGACAATCCTATGGGGAAAACCTGGGTTATTTTTATAGAGAACTCTAACTATGAAACATTTGCAAGTCTTAATGGCCCAATAAAAGATGTTAGCATGATGAAAGCTGCCTTAGCAAATTATAAAGTCCATAATATCATTCACAAGAAAGATATGACAAAAGAACAAATGGAAAAGTTCTTTTCAATCGAACTTAGAGATTTAGTAAGAAGCAATCAGGTAAATTCTTTATTGGTTTGGTATGCTGGTCATGGCAAATACATAAATCAGATAGGTTATTGGGTTCCAATTGACGCTAAACGTGATGATGAGTTTACTTATTTTAATATTCATACATTAAAAGCTGCGTTGCAATCATACTCACAGTTTGTTACTCATACACTTGTAATTACTGATGCATGTGAATCAGGTCCTACGTTTTATCAGGCAATGCGTTCCACTCCACAAGAAAGAGATTGTGGAAACTGGGAAGCAACAAAATTTAAGTCATCACAAGTTTTCTCATCAGCTGGATACGAGTTAGCTGTTGATAATTCTCAATTCACAAGAACTTTTGCCAATGCGTTATCAAATAATCCTAATGCATGTTTGCCTATTGAAAATATTGTTTCGAAAGTAACAGTAGCTGTAGCCAAGAGTGGTACTCAAAAACCGCAGTTTGGTAAAATTGATGGATTAGCTGATGAAGGAGGCACTTTCTTCTTTATTGCAAAAGATAAACAATAAAAAATGGTTCTAACATATATTAATTTAGAAAAAGAGAAAGTTATTCGCCTCGGGCGAATAGCTTTTTTTTATGTAGTTTTCTTTTTTCTTACTCCAACCCTTTTTGGTCAAACGTATTATTTTGATTATTATGGAGTAAAAGAAGGCCTTGCGCAATCAAAGGTTTATTCCGTTTTGCAGGAAAACCAAGGCTACTTATGGATCGCAACAGAAAGTGGTGTGACTAAGTTTGATGGAGTGACATTTACTAATTATACTTCACAAGAAGGACTGGCTGAAGGAGGTATAAAAAGTCTTTTTAAGGATTCGAATGGAACAATTTGGATGGGTCATAAAAATGGTGGTATTTCAATTGTTAAAAAAGATAAGATTATAAAGCATCCATTAAGTTTATTTATTAAAGGAGATGTTCTTGGATTTATCGAAGATTCTGATCACCAATTATGGATTATGACTTTTGGCGATGGCGTGTTACGAATAGAGAATCCGGATGAGTTAGATGCAGCAAAAATTGTATATGAGCAATATAAGGGAAATAGTTTGAGCGATAGAGTATTTAGTGGAACAAAAGCCTTAAATGATACACTTTACTTTGTAACTGATGCTGGTATTAAAAAGTACAACAAATCAGATAATTCGTTTTCAAATTTTTTTATAAAAGGACTAACATCATATTTCCTTATTACAGTAATGCATCAGGATAAAAAGGGAGATATTTGGTTTGGAACTCATAACGGAGGATTATATCGATATTTATCACAGGAAAAGAAGTTTATCATTTATGATTCGCGTGATGGCCTTGCTTATAATTGGATAAGTACAATTTCTGAGGATAGCAAAGGAAATATATGGGTCGGAACATGGGGTGGGGGTGTTACCAAATTCTCAGGTAATACATTTAAAACATTTAACACCCTGAATGGTCTTGATGATCTCAAGATATATTGTATTCAAGAAGATGTTGAAGGAAATATTTTAATTGGTACAAATGAACACGGTTTAGCCATTTTTAAAGGTGAAAAGTTTATTACTTACGATAGCGAATTTGGATTGGAAAATCAGCAGATATGGTCTGTTTTACAAGATAAGGCAGGCAATTACTGGTTTGGCTCAAATGAAGGATTAGCAGTATATAATCCTAACACAAGAGATTCCAATAAGAAAATAGTGATTTATAATCAAAAGAAAAATGCTATTGGAAATCAGATTAGATTTCTAAAAAATGATCTGGATGGAAATATCTGGATTGGAACAAATGATAATGCAGTTAGCATGTTTGACCGTTCTTCTGGTCGGTTTGTTTATAATGCTGTCATTAATAGATATTTTAGTGGCATTTACTCAGTTACAGCCCTTGAGGTTGATAAGCTCAATCAACTCTGGATTGGAACATTAGATGGAATTATTTATTATGATATTGCATCAAATACAAGCCAGTTCCTATCGCAGTACCATGGATTGAGTGGATCTGAAATTTCTACCTTGTATGCTGATTCAAAGGGACGGCTTTGGGTAGGTGTTTCGAGTAAAGGATTAAACTATATCCAAGATACAACAATAAAACAAATACATATTGAGGGACTTCTTACACCCAAGTGTATTGTTGAAGATAAAGACGGGAATATCTGGATAGGAAGTAACAGTAATGGGGTTTTTGTTTATGATGGTAAAGAAGTAATTCGCACTATTACTCAAAATGATGGATTGTTATCAAATTTAATTACTCAATTAAATATTGATAATTATGGTAATATTTATATTGGTACAAGTCAAGGGTTAAACAAGATCGATAGTCAAGGACGTATACAAACATACACCGAAAGGAGCGGATTTACAGGGATCGAAGCCAAGGAAAACGCAACTGTAAAAGACAAGGATGGAAATTTATGGTTTGGTACGGTAAAAGGAGTTATGAAATATAATCCCAGTCTCGGCGAAGATT
>JAIFLC010000002.1 GCA_020049295.1 Bacteroidota bacterium | reverse complement strand
CGGTTACAGGTTCCTTTAGCATTTTTGCTGAAAGAAAGACAAACATAGGCCGCATTTGTTTCCCCTTTCGTCGCAAAATATAATTCATAATAATATTCAATAAAGGAACCTTTGTTTGCATTGATGAGCGGAAAAAAGGTTCAAACCGCTCCATTTCTTCCTTTATGGAATTTTGTATTTTATCAATATCGACCATTAATTTCAATTTTTTCTCAAATATACTAATTCTAAAACACGATAATAAGCGAATAGTTTGATTAAAAGCCATAATAATCTCAATTCTTTTATTTTTATAGAACTCAGAATTACTAATTTCTTTTTTTTAGTAAAGCATTGTATTTTAATGACAATAGTCATAATTTTAAAAATTATATATTTATATATTTGCATTTGTTAATTACAAATTCTGCAACCGATTATGAAAATAAAAGACCTTACAATTGAGCAATTAGAAGAAGCAGCAAACATGCTAAAAGCCATTGCTCACCCTATGCGAATAGCTATACTTAGTTTTTTAGAAGATGGTAAAAAACTGACCGTTACCGAGATTCATGAATTACTTGGTATCGAACAATCAACGACGTCACATCATTTAGGAATTTTAAAGGATAAAGGCGTTCTGTGTTCCAAGAGAGAAGGTAAAAACACCTACTATGCATTAAAACATAAAAATCTTAGCAATCTAATAAATTGTGTTAGTAATTGTAACAATCCTAATTAATCTGTAGGCTTCATTATATATAAAACCATTCAATAAAAGAGGTTGAATGGTTTTTTTATTTTTCTTTTCAGCAATCAACAAATGTGTTTTATCTTTGTTTCTGTAAATAACCAACTATCATATTATGAGCAATATTCGTGTTACTAAAGAATTCAATTTTGAAATTGCACATGCTTTATGGAATTACAATGGACCCTGTGCAAATATTCACGGACATTCATACAAGTTGTTTGTTACTGTTATTGGAGTACCAATAATAGATGAAGCAAATACAAAGCTTGGTATGGTTATTGATTTTGGAGATCTTAAAAAAATTGTAACGGAGGAGATAATTGACCCTTTTGATCATGCTTTTATTATCGCAAAAAATGCAGCTAAAAGTCTAAATTGTAACCAAAATCAAATGTTTGAAAAACTAATTGTTGTAGAATATCAGCCTACCTGTGAGAATATGGTTATTGATTTCGTACAAAAAATTAAAAAGAGACTTCCTTCTGAATTAAGCTTGCATAGTTTGAAACTCCATGAAACAGCCACCTCTTTTGCTGAATGGTTTGCTTCTGATAATATTTAGTTTTAAAAAGAAAGTATACTCCTCTTTTTATTATGTGACTTTTCTTTGTTTTTTGTACGTAGTAATTTGTAATTTGGTATTTCAAATAATTTAGTGATAATTACGTAAGATTAAACTTTGCTATATGTCAAAAAGACTCTATCTATTAGATGCTTATGCACTAATTTACCGTTCGTATTATGCCTTTATTAAAAACCCGCGATTTTCATCAAAAGGATTAAACACTTCGGCAATTTATGGATTTACCAATACATTGATCGATTTAATAGCAAAAGAAAATCCAACACATATTGCAGTTGTTTTTGATCCTCCCTATCCTACTTTCCGTCATGAAATGTATAAAGAATATAAAGCCAATCGAGAAGCAACACCTGAAGATATTAAAAAATCAATACCCATTATTAAAGAAATAATTGAAGCATTTAAAATACCCGTTATTCAAGTTGATAGATACGAAGCCGACGACGTAATTGGATCTTTAGCAAAACAAGCCGAAAAGGAAGGCTTTACAACCTACATGATGACTCCCGATAAGGATTATGGACAATTGGTTTCTGATCATATTTTAATGCTTAAACCGGGTCGCGGTGGAAATGAAATGGAACTTGTTGATAAACAAAAAATTTGTGATAAATATACGATTAAAGATCCTGTTCAAGTTATTGATATTCTTGGTTTAATGGGTGACAGTTCTGACAATATTCCCGGAGCTCCAGGCATAGGAGAAAAAACAGCAATAAAGCTAATTAGTGAATTTGAAAGCATTGAAAATATTTATAAAAATATTGATCAAATTCCCGGAAAGCAAAAAGATAAATTAGTTGAAAATAAAGAAATGATATTGCTATCAAAAGAATTAGCAACCATAAAGCTAGACGTTCCAATTACTGTTGATCCGGAAAAATTAATCCTGGAAAATCCTGATGAAGAAAAACTCACTAAACTCTTTAATGAGCTTGAATTTAAAACTGTTTTACAACGACTGTTTCGTAAAGAATATCCAACAAGTCCTTCATCAAATCCAATACAAGGATCATTGTTTGGGGATAATGAGGTTGAGAAAGTTTTTTCTTCTTTAAAAAACATTTCAAATACAGATCATAATTATATTTTAATAGACAACACTAAAGATAGAAAAAACCTTATAAATCAGCTACTTCAACAAAAAGAAATTTGCTTTGATACTGAAACTACAGGTCTCGATCCATATTCTTGCGACATTGTAGGATTGTCTTTTTCTTTCGAAAAACACAAAGCGTTTTATATCTCATTTCCTGAAGAACGTGAAATTACTCAATCGATTCTGGAAGAATTTAGACCTGTTTTTGAAAATCAAAATATTCGTAAAATTGGTCAAAATATTAAGTTTGATATTTTAATTCTTCAACAATACCAAATACCTGTAAAGGGTTTGCTATTCGATACGATGATTGCACACTATCTATTACAACCTGATTTACGGCACAATTTAAATTATTTGTCGGAACAGTATTTGGGTTATAAACCTGTTGAAATTGAAGAATTGATTGGCAAAAAAGGACCACGACAAGGCTCCATGAGAAATGTTCCTATTGAACAAATTAAAGAATATGCTGCAGAAGATGCTGATATTGCTTTTCAGCTTAAGTTTCTTTTTGAAAAAGATTTAAAAAATAACGGGTTATATGATCTTTCTGAAAATCTAGAAATGCCTTTAATTCCTGTATTGGCCAACATGGAATCTACCGGAATAAAAATTGATATTACTGCTTTAAATGAATACTCCAAAATACTTAACCTTGAACTCATTGAATCTGAAACAAATATTTTTAAACATGCCGGAGTGGAATTTAACATTTCGTCTCCAAAGCAACTAGGAGAAATTTTGTTTGACCGGTTAAAGTTGGATTCGAATGCAAAAAAAACAAAAACACAGCAATACTCAACCAACGAAGAAACATTGGCATTGCTTTTCGAAAAACATCCAATAATTAATGATGTTTTGGAATACAGATCATTAAAAAAACTATTATCAACCTATGTTGAGGCATTACCTAAATTAATAAATCCTAAAACCGGTAAAATTCATACTTCATACAACCAAGCTATAGCTTCGACCGGACGATTAAGTTCGAATAATCCAAACTTGCAAAACATACCTATTCGGGAAGAACGAGGGCGAGAAATTCGAAAAGCATTTATTCCTTCTGATAACAATCATATATTATTAGCTGCCGACTATTCACAAATCGAATTAAGAATAATGGCCCATCTGAGTCAGGATGAGAATATGATAGAAGCCTTTAAAAAAAATGAAGATATACACACATCTACAGCTGCAAAAATTTTCCACGTGGAAAACATTAACCAGGTAACAAACGATCAAAGACGAAAGGCAAAAACGGCCAATTTTGGAATTATTTATGGTATTTCTGCTTTTGGCTTATCTCAAAGACTAAAAGTACCTCGAACGGAAGCCAAACAACTCATTGATGAGTATTTTATTGGGTTCCCAAAAGTTAAAGAGTACATGGATAAAAGTATTGCCAAAGCTCGTGAAAAAGGATTCGTAGAAACCATGATGGGACGTAAAAGTATTTTAAACGACATTAATTCAAGAAATGGCATTGTGCGAGGAAATGCTGAACGATATGCCATTAATGCTCCCATCCAGGGTTCCGCTGCTGATATTATAAAAATAGCAATGATCGATATTTTTAATGAACTCAACAAAAAGAACTATAAAAGCAAGATGATTCTGCAGGTGCACGATGAGTTAATCTTTGATATTTACAAACCCGAAGTTGATGAAATAAAAGCTCTTGTAAAAAACAAAATGGAAAATGCGATCAAATTGAGCATCCCTCTTATTGTAGATATTGGTATTGGGAATAACTGGCTTGAAGCACATTAATAAGAAATAAGGCATAAAAGAATAGGTCATTTTTATTGATCATTATAACTAAGCTTTGTTTCTTCTTCTTTATAACTACCATTTAATATAGAGCTATATAAATTTTCATTTTTCAAGATTTCTATTGCCTTTAAGACCTGACTATCGTTGGCTAAACTAGCTTCTATTTGGCCTTCTACATAATAATATCTTCCGACAATCTCATCTTGTAAAAACTCTTTTATTTCATCTTTAAACTCAATTATATCCTGCTTTTTATCATTTACTAGCTTTGCTTTCAGATCAATAATTTCAGATTCTACTCGAGTATAGTATTTCTCTCTTTTTAATACTTTTTCAAATTGTTTAAGTTCTTTTTCGCTTGATGTCTCGTAAATAAATTTTTGCTTAATGGCATAATTAATAAAATCGTTAAAAAGATCATCGGTAATCACAATGTCAGAGATTTTTTGAATATTCTGATTTTCATATACATACTTAGTTGCAAAATCAAAAATAATATTCTCACCAACCAGCGTTAATGTAATGGGACTAATATCATCAATCTCTAATTTAATATCAGGAATAATACCGCCCCCATCATACACTTTCCTACCATTTTTTGTGGTAAACTCAGATATTAATGAATCTGGAACATATCCAACACTGCCATCTTCGTTACGATGCGAATAATCTCTTGCTTGAATGCATCTTCCGCTTGGAATATAATATTTTGCAGTTGTCACTTTAAGCTGGCTATTGTAATTTAAAGGAACAGTTGTTTGAACAAGTCCTTTGCCAAATGTTCTCTGACCAAGAATAACAGCCCTATCAAGGTCCTGAAGAGCACCAGCAACTATTTCTGCAGCTGAAGCAGAGCCTCTATTTACTAAAAGAACAATAGGAATTTCAGTATCATAAGGTGGTTCAGTGGTTTTATAGGTTTGATCCCACTTTTTTATTTTTCCTTTGGTACTAACAATTTCTTGACCCTTGCTAACAAATAAATTACATAAACGAGGTGCCTCAACTAGTAATCCGCCAGGATTACCTCTAAAATCAAGTATTAATCCATTAATCTGTTGTTCTGACTTTAGTATCTTTAGCGCATCTTTTACTTCTCTTGATACTTCGGGGGTAAACTTATTCACACTAATATAACCTATATTTTTGTCAACAACTCCATAATATGGCACACTTTTAATTTTGATTTCTTCGCGTACCAATTCCTTTGTGATTTTTTCGTTTGAATAAGGCCTTTCAATTACAAGTGTTAACTTTGTTTGAGGTATTCCTTTTAATTTCTCACTAATATTATCTATTTCAATTTCTTTTGTTGGAATTCCATCTACTTCTAAAATTATATCTCCAGCTCGCAATCCTGCTTTGTCGGCTGGAAACCCCTTATATGGCTGAGCTATAATCGGTTGTCCGTCTTTATTCCGAATTAGTGCTCCGATACCCCCATATAGTCCGGTAGTCATAAATGTAAAATCATCCATCTCTGATTCGGGAATATAAACAGTATATGGATCCAACGATTCAAGCATAGCGTTAATACTTGTTTCTACAAGCTTTTCCGGATTTGTCTCATCAACATAATAAACATTTACATCGCGGAATAAAGAATAATAAATATCAAGGCTTTTTGCAATCTTAAAATCATCGCCTGATTTAAAACCCAAAAATCCCAATAGCAGCAATAATCCAAAGAGTAGGCCGGATTTATATATTCTTCTTTTTGTTTTCATATTTCCTTATCTATTAATTTTCGTTCATTAACTCATTAGTCTATAAATTACCTTTACTTTAACTGATTAATTTGTAATTTTTGTTTTTTGTCTCAGAGTCATCACGATAAGAATTTCTTTTGGGACAAACGGGCCAACGATTTTAAATCCCGAAGGTTTGGTGTGCGAAGACACAAAAACACTATACTCCATTAAGTTATTAATTATCATGAATTAAACAGACCAAAATAAATTCAATATGTGATTTGCTATACCAATAAAACTTGCTAAAAAACAAAATTATATAATTATTTATTAGGAATATTCTGGTTTAACATTATTTAACTTGAAAGGGGGAACTTTTACTAATTAAAAAACCTTAAGTAGCCTTTAGTCTGTTCTTAATCAAGGCCTTAATTAAAACAAGCATTTCGCTCTCAATATTTTCAAATTCAATGTTTTTGGTTGCAATATAAATAACAGCGAATTCGAGCTTTTGATTATTGTCATACAATTCCTTATATAGATCCTGTTTGTTTTTTCTAAAAGCTTCTTTCATTTTTCTTCGAATATTATTCCTATCAACGGCTTTATTAAAAAGTCTTTTAGGAACAACAAAAACCCCTTGGGCAAAAGATCTTTTCTTATCAACATTTTTAGAAAAACGATAGAAAGCTTTAAACGGGAAACAATTTATACTTTCTCCAAAATTGAAAATATCTTCAATTGGTTTTCTTTTTTTTAGTCTTTCTGTTTTTGAAAATGATTGATTCATAATAGAAAGGTAAAGTTAACACATTTGGATAAAAAAAAAGGAAAGAATTCTTTCCTCTTTTTTTATATTGATTTCTAGTTATTTATGTACCTTATTATGTTCAAGCACATATTGCTCGATTGCCATAGTCATTGAGGGGGCTTCTTTAGAAGGGGCTTTAACATCGGCTTTTAGTCCTGCATCTTTTACAGCTTTAGCTGTTTTGGGACCAAAGGCTGCTATACGGGTGTTGTTTTGTTTAAAATCAGGGAAATTTTCAAATAGTGATTTAATACCAGACGGGCTATAAAAAACAAGCATATCATAGTTTACATCGGACAAATCGGATAAGTTTGCACTTACTGTTTTGTACATTATTGCTTTAGTATACTTTATTTTGCTTTGCTCTAGTTTTTTAGGGATTTCCTCTTTGTGAGCATCTGATACAGGTACTAAAAATTTCTCATCCTTATGCTTTTTGAGCAATTCAATGATATCTAAAAACTTACCATCGCCGTAAAAGATTTTTCTCTTACGATAAACTATATATTTTTGTAAATAAAATGCAGTAGCTTCAGAAATACAAAAGTATTTCATGGTATCAGGAACTATAAGACGCATTTCTTCGCATATTCTGAAATAATGGTCAATCGACGTGCGACTAGTAAAAATTACAGATGTGTGCGCAAGAATATCAATCTTGTATTTTCTGAAATCCTTTGCAGACAAACCTTCTACTTGAATAAATTGCCTAAAATCTATTTTAAGATGATGTTTTTCTGCTAATTCCAAATAAGGAGATTTGTCGTTTTGCGGCTTGGGTTGAGATACTAAAATCGTCTTAACTTTCATGTAAATTGCTTTGGATTTTAATTTTAAAACCGTCTATTCTTCCCACTAATTAAGAGATAGCAATAGCTTATAAACAATTAAAAATGGTGCAAATTCAAAAGCACAAAGATACAAAATCATATAAAATATTGAAACATTCTTTCTATTAATTATCTGAAATGAACGTAATACCTGCAGAAAATAAAGAAATACAATACTTGCAATGCCAAAATAAACTATAAATTTTAAATACTCAAAGGAAAGATATTGTAAAAAAATTATTACGGGAAGCAGAATTATCCCCGTATTCATTGTATAAATATTTACATTATGCATGTATTCAGAAAATACTTTTTGTTTTAAGAATAAGCTTCCAATAATTGCCGAAGAGATAAGCCGAAACAAGTATAATCCCATCAATGATCCAATAAAAGCAATAAAAAACACATTGTATTGATTCTCATTAAAACCAAAACTAAAAAAATGCGAAAGTTGTAATGCAAAAATAGAGGCTGATAAAATAAACAATATGCCCAACAAGAAAAAAACCCTTTCTACTACTGTGTTTTTTTCACGAAATAGCGCAGTTGACTCCTGATAACTTATCGTTGATTTAATAATCATCAAAAAATATTTATTAAAAAACAACCTAATCCAACCAAGCAAAACTATTGATAAAAAAACAACTAAGGATATCCAGTCAAAAATAATTTTTGATTCTGTACTGGATTTAATTGGAAAATAATTATCTATAAATTTTTGATTTTTGCTTTCCTTTTGTGTATAAATAAAGACTTGAGAATATTTATTTTTTTCTTCAACTTTAATTGTTGGTATATTAAAAAGGAAATTCTGTTGAAATTGATCTTCGCTAAAGTTTTTAAAAATTTGTTTATTATAAAAACCCAAATTTTCGTATAATAATTTTGATGTATCAATCGGTGTTGTCCATCTTTTAGCCTGTTGCAACCTTATTTCCTGCTGATATTGAAGTTCTCGTTCTTCGTGTTTTTTAAAAATCGAATCAATACTGCTTTTATTAAGAGGTGTACTAAGAAGAAATGTTTTATCAACCGTATCGCTTTGGTTTAAGGGATTTGATAATTGAATTGAAGGAAAACTTTTATTTACCTGCCTTGTAGTATCCTGCAATGCATTGATAGCATGAACCGTAAATGGAAAACCGTTTGTTTTAGCACTCATAATTACAACAAAGCATTGAAATCAGGGCCAAAGATAATTGTTTTTTTAATTGGTTGGTTTATTTTCTTCTTTTTGTCACAGAAGGCAAAAGTTAGCAGTCTAAAACCAGAAGTCTTTAAAAGACTATTTTTCTCCTGCCATTGAAAAATTTGAACTAAAGGATTATAAATTAAACGTCTAAGGAAAACAAGGTTTTATACCTTATATAAAATTGTTCTGCAAAACCCCTTGGTCATAAACGTTTAATTATTCTAATCTCAAGACCATAAAACCATCACTTGATATTATTTATAAATTGATTTAATTAATCTTATATTATTTTATATAAACACTTACTTCAAATCTAAATTATACAAAACAGACGCAAAACCACTTTGTTTTATCAAAATTTATTTAAGAGAGAAATACCTAATTAACAACTTAGCCTTTGTTTGACTAATTTCAGTAGATAATTCGTCTTCAGATAGTTCTTGAATTCTTTTTACCGTTTTAAATTTCTTTAAAAGTTTTTCTATGAGTTTTTCTCCTATGCCAGGAATATTTTCCAATTCACTCATTATAAAATTACCTGATCGTTTTTGTCTGTGAAACTTAATGCCAAAACGGTGAGCTTCGTTACGAATGTGTTGAATTAGTTTTAGCGATTCAGAATTTTTATCAAGATAAAGCGGAATAGGATCGTTGGGATAATAAATTTCCTCAAGCCGCTTTGCAATACCAATAACAGAAACATTGTTATAAATATTCAATTGTTTTAGAACCTTAGTTGCAGAAGTAAGCTGGCCTTTGCCGCCATCGATAACAATTAACTGCGGTAAGGGTTTGTTTTCGTCAATTATTCGTTTATAGCGTCTGTAAACCACCTCTTCCATGGTAGCAAAATCATTTGGTCCTTCAACTGTTTTAATATTGAAATGTCGGTAATCTTTTGAGCTGGGCTTTCCGCTTTTAAAAACAACACATGCAGCGACAGGACTTGTTCCTTGTATATTTGAATTATCAAAACACTCAATATGTTCGGGCAAAACAGGAAGATTGAGATCTTTTTTCAAAATTTCCAACACTCGTTTACTTGAATGTTTTTCTTTTTTTCTTTCTGCATTTTTTTGTTTTTCGAGTTTGTAGTACTTAACGTTTCGTTCTGATAATTCCAGCAAAGCCCGTTTATCACCCCTTTGAGGAACAATGATTTTCACATTTACCCAAGGACTATTTATCTTAAAAGGAACAATAATTTCCTTGGACTTACTCGAAAAGCGATTTCTTAATTCAACAACGGCGATAATTAATAGATCATCCAGTCTTTCATCCAGCTTCCTTTTTAACTCCAAGGTATGTGCCTGAACAATTCGTCCTTCGACAACTCGTAAAAAATTAACATATGCGGATGTATTATCATCAAGAATAGAAAAAACATCTAAATCATTTATTGTTGAGCTAACTACCGTTGATTTACTTTTATATTTTTCGAGAATCTCTATTTTTTGTTTGATGATATGTGCTTCTTCAAACCTAAATTCGGAAGAATGGTTTTTCATTAAGGTTGTTAGATACTTAATTAACTCCAAAATATTGCCTTTAAGAATGAGATGAATATGCTCAATAGCAATATTATAATCCTGCATAGATTGCAAACCGATGCAAGGAGCCTTGCAGTTTCCTATATGATATTCAAGACAAGGTTTAAATTTATTCCTTTCAATATTTTCTTTAGAAAGATTCAGACTACAGTTTCGTAACGGATAAAGTTGCTTAATCAGGTCAAGTAAAATTTTAACCAGATATACCGATGTATAAGGGCCAAAATATTTTGATCCATCATTTACAACATTGCGGGTATAAAAAACACGAGGAAAGGTTTCTTCTTTGATGCAAATCCAAGGATAGGTTTTATCATCTTTAAGCATCACATTATAGCGTGGCTGATGTTTTTTTACAAGATTGTTTTCAAGTAACAAAGCGTCGGATTCGGAGTTAACTACAATATATTCTATTCGAAAAACTTTACTTACCAGCACACGAAGTTTGTTGTTTTCATATGATTCGCGCAAAAAGTAAGATGATACTCTTTTTTTAAGGTTTTTTGCCTTACCTATATATATAATATCTCCTAATGAATTATAATACAAGTAAACACCCGGACTTTCGGGTAAAACAGATATAATAGATTTAATATCCTCAGGAGAAGATTTCATTATTCAACAAACAATGACGTAAATTTAAATTTTGTAACATCGAAAAGGCCTTTATCACTAATCTTTAAATCAGGAATTACCAATAAGGCCATAAATGCCATGGTCATAAAAGGAGCATTAAGAGTTGAACCCATTTCCTTTACAATACTATTTACCTTTTGATATTTCTCAGCAATTACTTCAGCTTCATCAGTCGACATTAATCCGGCAACATCGAGCTGCAAATCTTCTATAACCTTACCATTAAAGGCAACTATCCCTCCTTTGTTTTCAATTAACCGATTCACTGCAACAACTATATCCCTATCACTATTACCAATAGCTATAATATTATGACTATCGTGTGCAATACTACCGGCAATCGCTCCTTTTTTTAGATTAAACTGTTTAATAAATCCTATTGAAGGTTTTCCTAGATTATAACGATTTATTACAACTATTTTAAGAATATCGCGAGAAGAATCAGAAACAACATATCCATTTTCAATCAAGGGTTCTTCTATTGATCTTCCTGTAAGCAGATCTCCATCTTGAGCAACAATAATTTGTATCTTTCCTCCATTATAATTAACAGCAATATCCTTTTCGGAAATCTTTTCACAATTAAACTTGTTTACAGGTTCTTCTTTAATTTTTTCAATAAGAATGTTTCCATTATCAAAAACCAATAGTCCGTTTATGTAAGTTTTAATAACATCAAAAGAACTTATATCCTTAACTATAATAAAGTCTGCAGGATCTCCAACACGAAGTAAACCAACATTTAGATTATAATGAAAAACAGGATTTCTGGTTGCGGCTGATAAAACATCAAACAGGTCAGCTCCTTTTTCTATTGCCCTTTTAATCGTTTTATTGATATGCCCTTTAATTAAGTCGTCTGGATGGCAATCATCAGTACAGAACATTATTTTTTTTGGATGACTTTTTATTAGGGAAAATAGATTTTCGAAATTCCTAGCTGCACTTCCTTCACGAATTTGAATCATCATTCCATTTTCAATTTTTTCAATTGCCTCCTTAACAGTAGTACATTCGTGATCAGTGGTAATGTTTTTGCTGGCATACTTTTTTAGGTCCTTGCCAGTTAATCTGGGTGCATGACCATCAATTGGTTTATTAACATCGTTTGCATGACTAATTTTTGCGATAACTTCTTTCTCATTATAAATTACACCAGGAAAATTCATCATTTCTGCTAGATAATAAATATCAGGATTGTCCAATAATTTCTTGATTTCACGTTCAGAAATAACAGCTCCAGATGTTTCAAAAGAAGTTGCTGGCACACACGACGGTGCGCCAAAAAAGAATTTAAACGGAACCTTTTTGCTATTTTGAATCATAAATTCAACACCAGAAACTCCTAAAACATTAGCTATTTCATGAGGATCAGAAACAGTCGCAACAGTTCCGTGCTTAACTGCAGCTCTGGCAAATGATGACGGTATCATCATTGAGCTTTCGATATGTACATGGGAATCGACAAATCCCGGAAGAATGTAATTATCAAATTTCTCGTCAGAAAGCTCTATTTTCTTAATTATCTTGTCCTCTACATGAATTTTTGCGTTTATGATTTGTCGATTAAAAATATCAACCACTCTCCCTGAAACAACGAAAGGTTTTTCCATAAAATTCAATTTTACGTTCCACGTGGAACGGTTTATTGTTATACTTATCTTCCCATAAAAACTAATAAAACACTAATATCCGAAGGAGAAACCCCGCTTATTCTTGCAGCTTGTCCAATACTTTTAGGTTTGTATTTTTTTAACTTTTGTCTACCCTCGGTTGATAACGATAATATTTTATCGTAAGCAAAATCGCTGGGAATTTTAATATATTCTAATCGTTTTAGTTTTTCGGCAATTTGTTGTTCCCTGTCAATATAACCAGAATACTTTATGACAACCTCTGCTGCTTCAATAATTTCATCTGCCCGTAATTCAATTTTATTTATTTGTAAAGAAAGTTCTGTTAAAACATTCTTTATTTTTTTAATCGAAATTTCGGGACGAAGTATTAATTCTAAAAGTTTTTTCTTTTGCTTTATAGGAGAACTTTTAATCTTAATTAAATACTTGTTAATTACTTCCGGTTCGACACTATAGTTTTTAATAAATTTAATCAGACTATCTCTTTTTTTAATTTTTTCAGATAACAATGACAGTCTTTCATCACTAGCTAAGCCAATTTTATGAGATAATTCAGTAAGTCTAATATCGGCATTATCTTGTCTCAACAATATTCTATATTCCGCCCTTGATGTAAACATTCGATAGGGCTCATCAACACCTTTTATAACCAAATCATCTATCAAAACGCCTATATATGCCTGATCTCTAGTTAATACAAACGGTTCCTTTTTATTAATTTTTAGGTTTGCGTTAATCCCTGCTATCAATCCTTGCGCAGCTGCTTCCTCATAACCAGTAGTACCATTAATCTGCCCAGCAAAAAAAAGATTCTTAATTATTTTTGTTTCAAGCGTATGATTTAATTGTGTTGGAGGAAAATAATCATATTCTATTGCGTAACCAGGTCTAAATATTTTTACTCTTTCTAAGCCTTCTATTTTTCTTAATGCTCTAAATTGAATCTGCAAAGGCAATGATGATGAAAATCCATTGATATAATATTCTACCGTACTATGACCTTCTGGCTCTAAAAAAAGCTGATGTTTTTCTTTATCTGAAAAAGTAACTATTTTATCTTCAATGCTAGGACAGTACCTTGGACCAACGCCTTCTATTGTACCATTGTAAAGAGGTGAATCATCAAATCCTGTTTCCAAAATATCGTGAACTTCTGGGCTTGTATAGGTAATCCAACAGCTTTTGTTATTGAAAGGTTTGCTTTCATGAGGAATAAATGAAAATTGTCCACCATCTTCATCTCCTTTTTGTTCCTGAAGTTTTGAAAAATCTATTGTTCGCCCATCTATTCTGGCAGGAGTGCCTGTCTTCATTCTACCCACTTCAAATCCATGCATTAATAGTTGTTCAGAAAGGCCTGTTGATGAAGTTTCTCCAGCTCTTCCTCCCTCTAATTTAGTTCTTCCCACATGCATTAATCCATTAATAAATGTTCCGTTTGTAAGAATAACTGTTTTAGATTTAAAGGAAATACCAAGTTTTGTTTTAATTCCTTCAACTGTTTTTTTATTTATGATTAGCTCAGTAACCTGATCTTGCCATAAATCAATATTCGGAATGCTTTCAAGAACATTTCTCCATTCAATTGAAAAATTAACTCTGTCACATTGAGCTCTAGGGCTCCACATTGCGGGACCCTTTGAACGATTCAGCATTCGAAATTGAATCATACTTTTATCTGTAACAATGGCAGAATATCCTCCAATAGCATCTATTTCTCTTACAATTTGACCTTTGGCAATACCTCCCATGGCCGGATTACATGACATCTGTCCAAATTTTGTCATATCCATTGTAATTAAAAGCACACTTGAACCCATATTTGCTGCAGCAGCGGCTGCCTCACATCCAGCATGCCCCCCTCCAACCACAATTACATCATAATCTGGTAACATCTTATACTTTTATTAATTGGCGAAAATTATGAAAGATTTTTCAATAAGGCTAAATAATAATCTTCCTTTTCTCTCATTTTGCTTTTTTCAACATTATTAGAATCGTTAAATCCGATTAGGTGTAAAACTCCATGTATCATTACACGATTTAATTCGTTATTGTAAGAAACACTAAAAATGGTTGAATTGTTTTTAACGGTCTCTAAACTAATATAAATATCGCCATTTATTATATTATCAGTGCAAAAATTAAATGTAACGATATCTGTAAAATAATTATGAGAAAGGTATTTTTTATTAATTTCTATAAGGTAGTTGTCAGAAGTAAAAATGTAATTTATTTGACCCGGAATTTTTTCTTCGTTTATAATAGCTTGGATTATCCAATTCTTTATTAATCTTTTATTCTTTAGTTCAGGTTTAATCTCTTCGCTAAAAAAACGAATAGCCATTTTTACGCACGATTAAATATTAGTTCAACTCTATTTCCTATGCCATGAAAAATTACGTCATCAGCAAGATGTTTCATTAAATAAACACCTCTTCCGTGAATGTTTTCTATGTTTTCTGGGATAGTGGGGTCTGGTACATTATTAAAACCAAATCCTGTTCCTTGATCTTCCACAAATATTCTGATTACATTTTCTTCAAGAACAAAATCAACTTTAACCTTTTTTGTTTCATCTTCCTTATTTCCATGAACGATTGCGTTATTAACAGCTTCAACAGCGGCAATTAGCATTTTGCCATATATTTCTGAATTAATTTTAGCTTCTTCAGATACTTCATCAACTAATTTTTCAATTAAACTGATGTTTTCAATTTTGGAATCAACGATGACGCTCTTTTTCATTTTTACATCTTGGATTAGCAATTCGATGACTTAAAAAGTTTATTATTTATTGTATACTTTATAAAAGTAAAATTGTTTCATTTTTTTTATTCTATTTTTAAAAATACTTTTATCTCAACACTGATCTATTTTTTAGTTAACCAAGTTTTAGGATTTAAAACTTGTTTTTCTTCATAAATTCTTAAGTGCAAAACCGAACTGTTGTCGTCTTCTTTTGTATAATAAACGTCTCCAATTATTTGACCCTTATTCACTCTGTCGTTTGGTTTAATTTTGACATTTACCAGATTTGAATATAAGCTAAGATACTGGCCATGCCTAATAATAACTGCCATATTTGCCCCGGGAACAGCAAAAACTCTTTTCACTACTCCTTCGTAAATACATTTTACTTTTTCATCCTTTGATGTTTTAATATCTATTCCATCGTTATTAATTACAATTCCCTTTAAAACTGGATGATTTGATTCTCCAAATTCTCTAATTATTATACCTTTTTCAATTGGCCATTCCAATTTTCCTCTTGAATTTTTAAATCCAGATGTAATTGTTTCATCATATGCTGTTAATCCTTTGCTTTTTCTTAATTCTTCTGCTTCTTTAGCAATAAGATCTGCTATTTCATTTTCTATTTTTTTCATAGCTTTCTTATAATCTTCTATCTTCTTTTTTAGTTCTTTCTCTTTCTTTTTTAGATTTGTAATTTCCTTTGTTTCTCTCTCTTGTTCATAGCTCAGATGTAATTTTTCCTTTTCTTTTTCTGAAAGCAATTGGATTTTTTCATTCTTTTTATCTTTTAAAGAAACGATTTCATATTCAAGCTCTTTTTGTTTATAAACAATTTGATCAGCCTGCTTTTTTCGATAATTAGAGTACTGCTGAATATACTTAATTCTTCTATAAGCCTGATTAAAATTACCTGCTGCCAGAACAAACATTAGTTTATCATAATTACTTCTATTTTTATATGCAAAATATATTAATTTAGCGTATTCCTCTTTTAGAATTCTAATTTCATTTTCTAATTTGATTATTATCTCCGCTTTATCAATTATTTGCCTATCAATTGTATTTATTTCATTATTTATATCCTGAATAAGCTGCTCGCGTAATGAAATTCTTTTCTTTATGATTAGAAGTTTATTGATTCCCTCTGTTTTTGATTTTTCTGTTTCATTTAAAATTCTTGTAGACAGTTTCAGCTCCTCTTCAGTTTTTAGTTTTTTCTGCTCCAGATCTTGCTTTGACTGAGAATAACAAAACAAATTAAAGATCATTAAAGGAATTAAAATAATAATATATTTTGTTCTTTGTTTCATCTGATTTCTATCTAGACCGTATATAATTTGCGGGTATATCAATTATTAATCCTTTGTTGGGTTGAATCTTAATATTCTTGTTCTGAATAGCGATTCTTATCAGTGATTTTTTATTCTTAAACTCAATGTCAAGAAATCCTGGAAAGAAATAGCTATTTATATTTATATAATCATTATAAGAAACCTGATACTCTAATCCCTCTTTTTCAAAAAGAATGGTGGCTTCGTTTATGAAAAATTTGGCAATATCAATTTTTAATACTGTTTCAATTCTTTCATTCTCTGTTTTGCTTTCTGAAATGCCAATATTTATGTTTCCTTTATCTGAAACGTAAACCCTATCAATAGGAATAACACTCTCCTGAATATTCATTTTAAAATCACCTGTTAATAAGCTTTGCAGTTGCAAGAAATCGAGAGAAATTGAAAACCTCTTTTCCAACTCATCATATTTTTCGTAATAATATGTCTTGTTAATCCTATCAATAACTATAATACTATCTTTTAGAATTAGTGCGCGACTGACCTCTATACCCAATAAACTTGATACAGAGACAAGAATAGCAGAATCCAATTTTATTAAAAAATTAACTTTTAAATTAGTTATTCCTGAATTATCTTCAATAGAAATTTTTGAGCCTTTTATCAAGATTAATTCATCTTTTTGTTCAATTGAATTTATTCTGTCAACAAGTTCTTTTTTGCTTAGTGTAATGGAATTGTTCTGGCTAATATTTTTATTAACGCTACAGCCTTCGAAAATTAAAAAGCAGTAAAAAATGCAAATTATTTTTGTAAAAGTTTTATTCATTAACTACCGGACTATATTTTTCAATTTTTAATTTTAACTCCGAGCTGGTATTTCCCAATTTTAAGGATAACTCCCACATTCTAACTGCTTCTTGACTATTGTCTGTTTTCATTAAAATATCTCCATAATGTTCAACAATTACCTGATTTTGAAAGCCCCCATAATCATATGCCTTTTTAATATAAAATAAAGCATCATTATATCTACCTAGTTTAAATAAAATCCAGGCATATGTATCAAGATAGGTTGAGTTATCTGGTTCTGCATTAATTGTTATTTTGCTTAGCTTTTCGGCATACTCAAGTCTTTCTTCGCGTATTGAAAGGTAATAGCTATAATTATTTAGAACATAGACATCGTCAGGCTTCATTTTTACTGCTTTTTCAAAATAGTTTTCGGACTGAATGTAGTTTTTTATTGCTTGGTATGCTTCTCCAAGGTATATATAAAAATTTATCTCTAATTCGCGGTTATCTTTAACTAATTCTAATCCATCCGTAAGAGCTTTTACTGCAATCTCTTCCTTTTTTAGCTGAATAGCTGATAATCCCTTATATAAATAGAAAGATGGATTATCAGGAAAACTATCGATTGCTGCCTCCGATTTTTCATACATTTTATTGAATTTGCCCAAAAAACTATACAACGATATTAGCTGTTCCCAAATAATTTCATTTGTATCAAAATTATTAACGGCTGTTTCAAGTTGATTAGAAGCCTCTTCGTAATTGTTCTTTTTAATTAAAAAATCAGAATATAATGTATATCCTTCCAATTTTTCTGGATACTTATCTTTAAACTGTAACAAACTTGTTTCTATTCTATCTACATAAATACTAAATTCTTTGGGTGTATTTAAAAACGAATATAAAACCATCACTTTTGACCCATATTCTATTTCGTCATTATCAATAATACGTTTGACAGTGAAAAAGGCATTCTCATAATCCATTTTACGTCGATAAAAATCAACAATAGACAATTGTCCTTCAGGATTTAGGCTATCTATGGAAAAAAGTATATTAAACGCTTCTTCGGCTTTAAGAAATAAATTATCTCTAGTATACATTTCTCCAATTATAGCATAGTATTTTGGTTCATTTGGAGAATAGCTTATCAATTTATTAATTTCATCGTATGCTTTTGATTTGTTTCCTTGTAATAAATATATTTGCTGTTTGTTTATAGAAACGCTTTCATTTATTCCGATTTTATTTTCTAATTCATTAAGCGTGCTTAAGGCATTATTTAGTCTGTTGTTTTGTTTATAAAGCATTGCTAAATAATATGTAGTTTCATGATTATTTGGGTCAACTTTTCTAATATTCTCATAAACTTTAACAGCCTCATCATACATTCTATTATCTAAATAAATATCGGCAAGAGTATAATAATAATATTTATTGCCTGGATTTTGTTTTACTGCCATTTCTGCATATTTAATCGCTACTTCGTAATTATTTAATGAAGCATTAATTCTTGCAATTTCATGCATACTGGCATCAGACGTTGGTTGTATTTTCAAACATTGAGCAAACAATTCGAGTGCATTTTTATAATCACCAAGGATTTTTAGTCTGTTTGCCTCGAGAAATGTATAATAAAATTGCGAATCGTTATCGTTTATCTTGCTTTGGATGCTATCCTTTTTTGAAATACACGAAAACATCGCAATACTAATTATTGCAATAAAAAGGTACTTTATAGAACTAACTATACTTACAATAACTACTTTTTTAAAACTCATAATTACTTGTTTTTCCTTCCCTATAATACTGGAATTTTGTTCGTAAGAATTATTTTATTCCCGTACTTCCAAATCCTCCATCACCTCTTGCGGTTTGGGAAATTTCATTAACATCTTTTAATTTAACATGTTCGTGTTTTGCAATTACCATCTGACAAATTCTTTCACCATGCTCAATAGTTACATCAATACTTGAAAGATTAATTAATATAATTCCTATTTCTCCTCTGTAATCAGCATCTATTGTCCCGGGAGTATTAAGTACTGTTATTCCTTTTTTTATAGCTAAACCACTCCTCGGTCTAATCTGTGCTTCATAACCAACCGGAAGCTCAATATAAAGACCTGTAGGAATTAAAGCCCTTTCTAATGGTTTTAGAGTAACCGTATTCATCAAAAAAGCACGAAGATCCATTCCTGCAGCATGCTCGGTACCATACTCAGGTAATGGATTGCTTGATTTGTTTACTATTTTTATTTCCATTTTTTATGTTTTGAAAAATTCAAACTTATGAATAATCATGCTACTTATAAAATAATCCGCTTGTTCTATTTGTTAAAAATCATTAAAAGCTTTTCTTTTTT
>JAIFLC010000041.1 GCA_020049295.1 Bacteroidota bacterium | reverse complement strand
TTTACCCAAATGAGATGATGAAATCATTGAGGGTAACAAGAGATGTTGTTTCCAAATTGGGATATAAAGTCTCCAGAGAAGAAGTTATTAAAGAAATTAATGCCCCCTGGGAGATAATTGCCGAAGACAAAACAGAGGTGATGGCTCAATACAAGAGCAATAGCATTACACGTCGTACAGATGATGTGGTTTGGATTTGGGCTGTTGATGATTTATTCAAATCTCATCCTGAAGTAGCTGATTGGAAATGGTTTTACAACAATGGGAAAAAGAATTTTGATGAATTTTATGCACCATGGTATGATAAAACGGATGGGTTATATAAAGCCCAACCCACATTTCATGACATACAATCCAGTGCATATCCCAAAGGATATTCGCAAGCAGATTGCGTTTTGTTGAAAAGTACATCAACCAATTGTCTCTATTACAAAGCATTATTATCTTTGGCTAATGCAGCCAAAAAATGCAATTTACCCGAAGAATCAAAAGTATGGAATCAAAAAGCTAAATCTCTAAAAGCTGCCATCATAAAAGAATTAATGCTACCTGATGGTACGTTTACTTATTATAAAGATAGATATGGTAAAGTAATGCCAAATCAGCATAATCTGGGTACTGCATTTGCAATTATTTTTGGGGTAGTTGAGGGTAAAGCAGCAAAAAAAGCTATCGAAAACTATCCTACATCCGAATTTGGCACACCTCTTCAGTATCCTTTTATGGAAAATAAAGGCGATCACAATCAAGCCTCATGGCCATTTTGTGACACTTTTTTTCTTATAGCCAAAGAAATTGCCGATGGTAAAGATTATACGGGCTACAATGCTGCCTTGCTTGCAAGAACTATGGGAACAAAACTAGACCCCAAAAAAAACCCGGAATGGGGTGGATTTGGATCCTTCCACGAAAAAGTTCAGCTTCCTTCAGGTTTAATTTCTGGTTCTGGCTCGCAGCTATGGACATCAGCCGCATTTATGAATGTCTGTATGAGAGCCAATTTAATCGATTATGATGCAAATAATAAATGATAACATGAAACAATCAAATAGAATTTATATTCCACTCTTGATGTCGTTTTGTATCTCAAATACCAGTTACTCAAAGGATTCATATATTATAGAATCTGATAAAAATAAAAACAAATCAGAAAAGCCTGATATTATTATGATTCTGGTTGATGATATGGGCTATTCAGATCTTGGCTGTTACGGAGGCGAAATTAACACGCCGAATTTGGATAATCTTGCCCTTAAAGGTATGCGGTTTACCCAGATGCACAATACAGCTAAATGTTTTCCTTCGAGAGCTTGTTTACTTACAGGCCTGTATGCACAACAGAACGGTATGAGCGAAAACCCTGAAAATTTTATAAATGCGGTTTCAATTGGCGATTTATTGAGAACTGAAGGTTATAGAACATTATTCTCAGGTAAAAACCATAGTAAAACGAGCCTATACAACTTTGGATTCGATCGTGTGTACGAATTCTTTGGTGGAGCAACCAACCACTTCAATCCAGGTGAACAACGTGAGGGAGAAATGGCCCCAATATTTAAAGGCGGGCCAAATATATGGAACATAGATGATAAAGCCTATAACCCGTATAATCCTCCCAATGATTTTTATTCGACAGACTATTTCACCAAATATGCCATTTCTTATCTGGAAGAATATAAAAACGATAGCAAACCATTCTTTCTGTATTTGGCATATACTGCACCACACGATCCCCTTATGGCATGGCCGGAGGATATTGCCAAATACAGAGGTAAATATAATGCGGGATACAAAACTATTCGCGATGCCCGATACAAAAAGATGCTCGAATCAGGAATGGTGGATCCAAGTATGAAGTTATCTGAACAAACCACAACTGATTGGGAATCGCTCACAGATGAACAAAAAGACGAGGAAGATTTGAGAATGGCCATCTATGCTGCAATGGTTGATCGTATAGATCAGAATATTGGGAAATTGCTTCAGAAATTAAAAGAGACAGGTAAACTTGATAATACCTTAATCCTTTTTGCTTCTGACAACGGGGCTTGTGCCGAAAATGCAGAAGGAAATTTGAAAAATTCCACAGGTACAGGAGAACCTGGAACAGTTGCTTATTGGGCATCAGTGAAACAAAATTGGGCTAATGTAAGCAATACACCTTACCGATTATATAAAAATAATAGTTACGAAGGAGGAACTTGTACTCCTTTTATAGCCTCGTGGCCCAAAGGAATTAAAGAGAAAGGCTCGATTAATAATCAACCGCTTCACTTTGTTGACATAATGGCAACATTTAAAGATCTTACCGGAGCTTCCTATCCTGCAAATTTCAGAAATCAGGAAATTGTACCCATGCAAGGCGAGAGTTTTCTGCCTGCGTTAAAAGGAAAAACCTTGAAAGAGCGCGAAAAACCGATTTACTGGCAATGGGCAAAAGGCAAAGCCATCAGAGTGGGAAACTGGAAAGCGGTAGCCATTAATGATGTTTGGGCGCTATACGACATGAAGTCAGACAGAAACGAAACTAACGATCTAAAAGCGAAATATCCTGAGAAATTTCAGGAATTGATGAAATTGTACCAAGAATGGGCAGCTAAAAATGTTCGGACAGCACAGCCGAAAGAGAAGAAAGATAAAGATAGCACTGACTCTACCAGAAAAGGAAAATTCGTTCATAAATTAAAAGTGGATTAATACCTTATTGGATGGTAATAACCGAGAAAAAGTTCTGAAATAACATAGGCTATTTACATGCAATACTTATGGGAAATATGGTTATTTCATTAATTTCCTATAACTTCCGATCAATTATAATATAATGGTCAGAACCATCCTCATATTGTTTATATTATTTTGTTTTTTCAGTTTATCAGGAATTGATAAAAGTCGGATTGTTTTTAAGAATATTGACAATAAGCAGGGCTTGTCTCAAAATGGGGTTCTTTCCATTTTCCAGGACAGGGAAGGTTATATGTGGTTTGGCACACATTACGGACTAAACCGATTCGATGGCTTCGAAATGAAAGCCTATTATAAAGGTGATACCAAAACAGATCTTTCAGGGAATACAATAGAGTCAATTGTTCAGGACTCGATAGGAAATATATGGATAGCCACTTATGAAGGAATCTCAGTATATAATCCTGTTAAAGAACAATTTTACAACCTGTCTAAATACAGATCAGATGAGGGTATTTTTCATCATGCTATTCTGTCATTAAAATTAATTGACGGTAAAATCCTGGCAAGCAGCAATGAAGGGTTATGGGAAATTGATCCCATTGATACACTTTTTTCAGAAGAAATAGCAAATAGATTCTGTGGAGGAAACTACTGCCACAAATTAGAGTCCGATTTTAAACTGCAGTCAATAAAAATATATAAAAAAGATGAAGATAACACCTATTGGCTTACTGCAAATAATCATGTTATTGCTTCTAAAATAGTAGGGAACATTTTGCTTGTTATAGATGAGATTGAAATTGACAAGAATACAAATATCGAAATATCTACTTTTTATGAAGATAATTTTTCAAATATATGGGTGGGTACAGAAATTCATGGCTTATATAAAATCACTAAAAACAAAGGTAAATATACTTCAAAAAAAATTTATCCCAGGTTGAACAGTCCTGTTTATTTTCAAAGAATAACAGATATTTTGCAAGACAATGAAAATAATTTATGGATAACTTCAAGAAGCAATGGAGTTATAATAATACCAAAAGAGGATTTGGGAAATAACATTTTAATACCATATAAATTAAGCAAATACGAGTTACAAAGTCAAAAGATTAAAAGCATATATAAATCACGGGATAATACCTTATGGTTGGGATCATTGGGCAACGGGGTCTTTTTTTATAACAGTTCAGGCATTAAATATAAGAATTATCAAATTAGTGATAATTTGAGTAACACTTCAGTCAGGTCAATAAGTAAAGATTTATTCAATAGATTATGGATCGGAACCCTTTTTGAAGGTTTGTACATTTATGATATTGAAAAACAAGAAGTAGTAAAATCGCTATTAGAAAACACTTCTGTTTTTGCATTGTCGGAAATCGATGATAATCATTTTTTAGCAGGCTGTTCCAATGGATTATATCTGATAAACTATAACAGAGAGAGTATAAATGCGGAGAAAATCTTAATAGATAATGAATTACCTGGAATAGTTTTTTCTATTTGTAATAAATCGAACAGATACTGGATAGGCACAGGAACCAAACTTATATGCTTTGAATTAACAGATAATTATAATGCATTGAAGATCGAAAGTTTTAATAACGATTTACTTTTTGACTCTAAATCCCGAAACACAATTAGGTGTGTTAAATATGATATCAGAAATAATTGTATATGGTTAGGCTACGAAATGAGTGGATTAGCAAAAGCTGTTTTGGATGACAAAAATAATATCAGGGAATTTGTTTCAATCAACCAGCAGCTCAAAGATAGTATCATCTTAAGCAATTATATTTGTGATATCCATTTCGATGATAACAATAGTTGCTGGGTAGCCACAAGGAATGGGCTTGCATGTCTGAAATTGTTTTCTTCAGGTGGAATTAATGAAATTGATATTTATTCTACTAAGGACGGTTTACCAAGCAACATGATTCAATCTATTAAAAGTGATGAACATGGAAATCTTTGGATTGGGACTAACAGAGGATTAGTCCGGTTTAATAAATTGTCAAATAAAAATATCATTTTTGATATTAATGACGGTATTCAGGATAATGAATTTGTAGAACATGCATCTTATGTTGATCGCAATGGCAGGATGTACTTTGGAGGGATAAATGGGGTGTCCGAATTTTCACCCGATAAATTGAATATAAATGATTTTATTGAAGATGTGGTAATTAAGGATATACTTATCAATGGAGCAAGTATAAAAGGAATAAGAGAATTTAATGGTCCAAATTTATTGAGTTTAGCTTATTTTGAAAATAATATAAAGTTTGAATTTATTTCTTATTCTTATATAAACCCATTAAAGTATAGTTATGCCTATATGCTGGAGGGCTGGGATAAAGATTGGATTTACACTGCTGCAGACAGAAGAACTGCAGAGTATACAAACCTTCCAAAGGGGAACTATACTTTTAAAGTAAAAGCTTCAAACGAAGATGGTGTCTGGAGCTCAAATTATACTTCATTACCAATCGAAATAAAACCTTCTTTTTGGCTTACATTCCCTGCATTATTACTTTATATCCTTTTACTGTTATCTCTGATTACATTGGTTACAATAATTACAAAAAGAAGAGTAAATAAAAAACACGAACAAATATTAAAAAAGGAATATCACGATCATATTGAAAAGATTAATCTGGCAAAGCTTCAGTTTTTTATAAATATTTCACATGAGATCAGGACCCCATTAACCTTAATTGTTTGTTCAGTTGAAAAGTTTATTACAAATTTTAAGTTAAATAAGGAGCAAGAAAAAGAAGTTGTCACAGTTAATAGAAATGTAAACCGAATGTTGCAACTCACTAATGAGCTATTAGAAATTAGCAAAATTGAAACAGGTAATTACCAGATTAATGTTAGAGAAGATGACATAGTTCAATTTATTAAAAAGGTTATACTTGCTTTTGACTCATTAGCCGAAAAATTAAATATTTCCCTGACTTTTGAAAGTTATCAGCAGAAAGTATTCCTTTGGTTTGATGCCAATGCGCTGGAAAAAGTACTTTTTAACTTAATTTCCAATTCATTGAAGTATACTAAAAGTAGTGGCTTTGTTAAGATTAAAGTTAATCCTTCAAAAAATATGGATTTTCTTGATATAAGCGTAATTGATAACGGAATAGGAATTACCAAGGAACATTTACCCAAGATTTTCGAAAGGTTTTATCATTTCGGGGGAAATACTGAGTCTTTTGAAAAGGGATTTGGGATTGGATTGTCGATTTCAAAAAATCTTATCGAATTACATAAGGGGTTTATTACTGTGATGATATGGCAGATAAAGTAATCTTGAAAACAAATTTCAGTTCTGCTGTTAAAAGTCTTGACAACTATAAGATAATAAATGAACCATTTGATATTCCAAATTATGAACTTGCTAATTCAGACTCAACAAAAGCTCAAATACTGCTTGTTGATGATAACAATGAATTACTGCATGATGTTAGCCATTACCTTTCAGAAATATATAATGTTATTGTTGCAACAAATGGAAATAAAGGATTTGAAATGGCACTCCAGAATCAGCCTGATGTAATAATAAGCGATATTGTAATGCCCGAGATGGACGGATTTGAATTTTGTATTAAAATTAAAAACAATATTAACACTTCACACATACCAGTAATATTATTAACAGCAAGAGGGGATTCAGAAAGTCAATATAAAAGTATCGAAATTGGGGCTGATTACTTTATTCCAAAGCCTTTTAATATAAAACTTCTAAGTCTTCAAATAAAAAAAGTAATTGAGTCGAGGGAGAAGTTAAGAAAACTTTATAACTCTAACCAATATTCTCATTTAAAAGAGATTACTACAAATAGCAGAGATGAGCAATTTATGAATAATTTATTGAACTATGTTAATGAGCATATTGGTGAAACAGATATGAACATAAATTTCATTGCAGATACTTTTGGAATGAGCCGGTCCACATTTTTCAGAAAAATAAAATCTATAACCGGAACAACCGGGAAAGATTTTGTAGATTCTGTAAGGTTAAAAAGAGCTACTCAGCTTCTGATCGAATCCGATCTGAATATCTCTGAAATAGCCTATGAGATTGGCCACTCAAGTCCACTCTATTTCTCGAAATGGTTCAAATCTTATTATAAGATGTCTCCAACAGAATATATTTCCAAATTCAAAAAAAAATAATCCTTTAATCACCTGCGGGCACTAAAATATATTAATCGATCTTTAAAACTTTCTTTATCGCATAAATAGTGTATTTCAGCAGCGTGACTATTTGAATTGAAAAGAAGAATTTTTGCGACACAAACGTAAGCCTTCGGCCATTCTTCCCCTCTAGTTTTTAAACCCGGTAATAATTTGATTAATGGTCAGAGTATAAGATTTCCAGGCAATCAAATATTTGGAAATCCCCCAAACAAGAATTTCTCAGATATTAAAAGC
>JAIFLC010000118.1 GCA_020049295.1 Bacteroidota bacterium | reverse complement strand
GAAATAAAAAATGTTGCAGGATTAAATTGTACAAAAGCCTTGGTAACTATTCCTGATGGCAAAACTAAGCCCTTTTATATTTATTATACAAATGATATTGTTATTCATAGTCCAAATGCCCATACTCCATTCAGGTCGCTTGATGGTGTACTTCTTGAATTTGAGGTAAAAATGTATAATATGAATATGAAACTAACAGCCACTAAAATTGTTGAAACAAAAATCAAGTCAGATGAATTTAAAATACCAGAAGGCTATATTGCTATTAACAAAAAAACCATGGAAGAAATTTTATCTCTACTAAAAAAATAATCACAACGATACCTATCTGTTTGCTTAAAAATACATTTATATTTGCTCTTACTTAATTAACTTATGTTAATTTTGCATATCTAACAATTTCTATAGCGTTATTTCAATGGCAAAAAAAGAGCAAGACAAACCAAAAGACAAGAAGAAATCAATATTTTCTGATAATCGTTTAAAAATAGTTTTTGGCATATTCATTATTTTCCTATCTGTTTTCCTGACAATAGCATTTATCTCTTATTTATTTACCTGGAAAGCTGATCAAAGTTTTGAATTTTCTGATGTATTTTCAAATGCCGACATTGTAGTTGAAAATTGGTCAGGAAAAGCTGGAGCCTGGATTGCAAATCTTTTTATGAATAAATGGTTTGGATTAGCATCCTTTAGTCTACCTTTTATTCTTTTTGTAATTGGTTTACGATTTTTGCATTTTAGACTTTATCCAATTCGAAAAACACTTAAAATATTGATTATTGGAACTATCCTATTTTCAGTTTTATTCGGTTTTACATTCGGTACAACAAATGGATTTTTAGGTAGTGGATTAGGTGGTGGACATGGTTATTTTATTGCTCAATGGTTAAATTCATTGGTTGGTAAACCGGGTACCGCTTTTATCCTTATTGTTTTATTTGTAGCATTTTCAGTGTACACATCGAACCTTGCCCTCGAATGGATACAAAAATTAATTGATAAAATATTACAACCAAAAACAAAACCAGAAGAACTGGCTGCTGCGGATATTGAAACAGTTGATAATCCTGAGAATAAACCAGTATTTGATTCGTTGCAAAATAATACAGAGAATTTTGATGAAGAAGTAATCGACGAAAAGCTTGTATTTACAACCCGCAAAGCTACTCCCGAAAATACAGATACTAAGGTAACTCTAAATGAGGATAATAATATTGAACTTGAAATAGAACCCACAAATCAGAATGATGGTTCAGATGAGATAACCTATGAATTAAAAGATTATGATCCTACATTGGATCTTTCGCAATACAAACTACCCACCCTTGAATTACTTGATGATTACAGCAAAAATTCGGATGGTCAGATTAATAAAGATGAGATTATTGCCAATAAGGATAAAATAGTTGAAACGCTTGCAAACTATAAGATACAAATAGATAAAATAAAGGCAACCGTTGGCCCAACTGTAACTCTTTATGAAATCATACCAGCTCCTGGAGTTCGTATTTCAAAAATCAAAAATCTCGAAGATGATATCGCCCTTAGTTTGTCGGCACTGGGGATTAGAATTATTGCTCCAATACCAGGACGCGGCACAATTGGTATTGAAGTACCTAATCAAAATCCTGAGATTGTTTCGATGAAATCGATTATCACTTCGAAAAACTTTGCTGAAACAAAATATGATTTAGCTATTGGTTTAGGTAAAACTATTTCGAATGAAACATTTGTATTTGATTTGGCTAAAATGCCACACTTGCTTGTTGCAGGTGCTACAGGACAAGGTAAATCTGTTGGATTAAATGCTATTATTGCTTCCTTGTTATATAAAAAGCACCCATCGCAGTTAAAATTTGTAATGATTGACCCTAAAAAGGTTGAATTGACTCTTTATTCAAAAATAGAAAAACATTTTCTGGCCAAGCTACCTGATTCTGAAGAGCCAATTATTACTGATACTCAGAAAGTAGTATATACGCTAAATTCGTTGTGTATTGAGATGGATCAGCGATACGATCTTTTAAAACTAGGAAGTGTAAGAAATATAAAAGAATATAATGCAAAATTTATTGCCCGTAAACTTAACCCTGAATTAGGCCATCGTTATTTGCCTTACATCGTTGTTATTGTCGATGAGTTTGCAGATTTAATCATGACTGCAGGTCGTGAAATCGAAGGACCTCTAACCCGGCTTGCTCAATTGGCGAGAGCTATTGGTATTCACCTTATAATTGCTACTCAACGTCCATCAACAAATATTATTACAGGAACTATAAAAGCAAATTTCCCGGCACGATTGGCATTCCGTGTTTCATCCATGATTGATTCACGAACGATACTCGATAGTCCCGGAGCAAACCAGCTTATTGGTCGCGGTGATATGCTTATTTCTTCGGGTAGCGACCTGGTTAGGTTACAATGTGCATTTATAGATACACCTGAACTCGAAAAAATTGTCGATTTTATTGGTAATCAGCGTGGATATCCAACCGCATATCACTTACCTGAATTTACTCCCGAAGGATCAGACGATACTTTAGAAGTTGATCTATCAAAAAGAGACGCATTATTTGACGATGCCGCCCGATTGGTTGTTCGCCATCAACAAGGATCAACATCACTTATTCAAAGAAAATTCTCGATCGGCTACAACAGAGCAGGACGAATTATTGACCAGCTTGAGGCTGCAAATATTGTTGGACCATTTGAAGGAAGCAAAGCCCGACAAGTCCTTTTTGCCGACGAATATTCTTTGGAACAATATTTGAGAGACTTTGCTGATAACAACTAATATTTAGGTTAATGAAAAAATATATCTTTTTTTTATTGGGCATTATTTCTATATCTAATCTTTTTGCACAGCAAGATCCTAAAGCAAAAGATATTTTAGATAAGCTATCAGAAAAAACAAAATCTTATAAAAATATTCAGATCGATTTTAAGGTAGAATACATCAGTTTAAAAGACAATTTTAAAAATTCGTCACAAGGTACCATTACGTTACAAAACGAGAAATACAAGTTAAATTTTATGGGAATTGAATCGTTTTTCGATGGAAAAACCTTATACAGCTATATAACTGAATCGAATGAAGTAAATATCTCGGAGCCCGAAACTGACGATACTGATATTTTAAGTAATCCTAAACAGATATTTACACTTTACGAAAAAGAGTATAAATATCAGTTGATTTCAGAATCATCTGAAAATGGATCATCGTTTGCAATTATCGATCTTTATCCAATTGATTTAGAAAAAGACTACTCAAGAATCAGACTGCAGATTAATACCAATTTATATCAATTAAAATCGGCCACCATTTTTGGTAAGGATGGCTCAAACTACTCATTAGCTGTATCGGCATTTAAAACCAATCTGAGTGTTGATGATAAGCTATTCATCTTTGACGAAACCAACTACCCCAATGTTGAAAAAATAGACCTTAGATGGTAGGGGGAAAAGTTTAAAGTATAAAGTTAAAAGTTTTTGGGTAAGAAATAACCCCTTTTATCCCTAATTCTTCTCTGGATACTTTATTCGTGCATGATAAATATTTGCAATTTTATTTTTAAAAATAGCTTTAATTGCAGTTATATCTTTAAAGGTAATATCTGCATTATCAAATTGGCCATCATTAATTTGGGTACTAATTATTGATTCCACTAAATTATCAATTGTAACATCGGTATAATCAGTTAAACTTCGAGAAGCAGCCTCAATCGAGTCGGCCATCATTAACACAGCAGTTTCTTTCGACATAGGTTTGGGTCCGGGATACGAAAACTTACTAATATCAACATCTTTATTAGGGAACTTTTTGATATATGACCTATAAAAATACTGAACCTTGCCTGTTCCGTGATGAGTTTTAATAAAATCAATCAGTTGTTTAGGAAGTTTATGTTTTCGTGCAATTTCAACCCCTTCTCTAACATGGTTTATAATAATATCAGCACTTTCATCAAACTCGTGCATATCGTGTGGATTAAAACCTGTTCGCTGATTTTCGATAAAATAAATCGGATTGTTTAATTTACCAATATCATGATAAAGAGCACCTGTTCTGGCTAATAACGGATTACCTCCAACCTTGATAATGGCTTCCTCAGCCAGATTAGCCACTTGCATCGAATGCTGAAATGTCCCAGGAGCTTTTTCGGCTAGCTCTCTTAAAAGTTTTTGATTCGTGTCAGATAATTCCATTAATCTTACATCGGAAAGAAATCCAAATAATTTCTCAAAAACATATATTAATGGATAGGATGATAATACCAGAGCTCCATTAAATGCAAAGTAGATAAAGTTTTGCCATTGAATATTTGCAATATTACCTTCCTGAGTTATAGCCATACCAAAATAAGCAAGGCTAAGTGTTATTACAACCAATACCGAAGATAAAAACAACTTACCTCTTCTATATAGATTCGTTAAACTAAATATGGCAACAATACCCGCAACAAAATTTAAAAAAACAAATTCGTAACCATTAGGAGCAAAAAAACCAACCAGAAGAACAGTAATAATATGAATAAAAAGAGCTAATCGCGAATCGTAGAATGTTTTTATAATAATAGGTACCAAAGCAAATGGTACAATGTAAATACTCTTATCACTAATCCTTAAGGTAATGCTTGCAATAAAAACAAAAAGGAGCACAACCATTAAAATAAAAGAAGTTTTTAGGCTATGCTGAAGAATATCCTTTCGGAAGTTTAATAAGAATAAAAACAAAACCAAAAAACATAAAAAGACAAAGATAACCTGACCAAACAAAATGATCTGATAATGATGAGATGATCCTAGTTTTATTTCAAAATCATGTTTTAAGGATTCCAGCATACGGTAAACAGGATTATCAATTACATCGCCTTTGGAAATAATACGTTCTCCTGCCTGAACCATGCCTTTTGAAGTTGAGATATTCTTAAGCAAGGTTTCTTTAATATTTTCAGAGGTTTTAGAATCATAAAGAATGTTAGGAACAATAAATTCGTACAAATTGACGCTTTTGTAAAATTCAGGATGGCGAATTTTTACATTATTATCGTGTAGATATTTATCTGTACTGCTTATTACATATTCATATGCAGATTTTTGAGTATAAAAATCTAAGTATGAATAATCTTCAGCTATTTTCTCTTTAATTAAGGTTAATCTTGAATCTTCTTTATAGTTTTCATTTATTTCAGATATCTCAATAATTCCTTTTGAATAGACTTCAGTTAGAATATTTATTGAAAACTTCTCAAAATTTTGAGCGTTAGTTAAAAAGCTTTGTTTCCTCGAATCATTATTGTTAACACTATACTTTTTACTTACATACTCATCTATTTTTTTGTAATAAAAAACCCTAAACTTTTCTTTTTCTATTTCTAAAGTAGAACTGTCATAAACAAAATACGGATTAAAAAACTTTAAAATACTATCCTTTTCAGTTTGAATCTGCTTGTCTGTCTTATATATTGGAAAATCAAAAGGGGCAATTAATGTTTCGTGCATCCAGGGCTTCCCTTTCTGAAACTCATATTTGAATTTTCCCTCACGAGGAAATAGAATAACCACTATTGCCACAGAGGCAGCAAATAACAGGCCCCGAAAAACAACCTTATAATACCTTCGAAAGTAATAGTAAAATTTCTCCATGCAACAGTTTTAATATGTATAAATACAAATGTATGAATTTTCTAAATAATTCAATCCGAATAGCTTAGTTTATAAGTAAATTAGATTTTATTATGTTTACCTGTAGAAAGGTTTTTAGCTAAATGGGCAGTCATTTAGAAATGATTTACTATTTTTATAAGCAATTATAGACTCTATGGAAAGATATGGAATAAGCGAAATTGCTGTTATTGCAGTAAGAATTGAACCATCAGAAAAAAGTGAAATGGTTACTCAAATTCTTTTTGGTGAGACCTTTAAAATTATCAGCGAAAGTGAAAATTGGTATCAGGTAGAGTTATTATTTGATAATTATCAGGGATGGATTGACAAAAAAACAACCACCACAATTGATTTTGCTTTTTTAAATTCGATACAAAAAAGTTACAATGAAACTGTAAAAACTCCGATCAGCACAATAACAAGAATAGATACCAAAGAATCAATCAGAGTATCCATTGGTAGTTCCATGCCAGGTTTTAACAAAGAAGATGGTAGTTTCCAAATTAATTCCATAACGTATAAACTAGATGATCTTAAGGCCAATAAAAGCCTTACAATCGCAGAATATGCTTTAAACCTTTTAAATACGCCTTATTTATGGGGAGGAAAAAACCCATTTGGAATTGATTGTTCGGGTTTTGTGCAGGTTGTATTTAAAGCAGCTGGAATAATTCTGCCTCGTGATGCTTCTCAACAAGTAACTATTGGCAAAACAATCGAGTTTTTCGATGAAATCAAACCAGGTGATTTAGCTTTTTTTGATAATGAAGATGGTAAAATAATTCATGTTGGTATTTTAATAACAACGAATGAAATTATTCATGCTTCTGGAAAAGTACGGATTGACAGCATTGATCATCAGGGTATTTTTAATAAGGAATTAAAGGACTATACGCATAAATTAAGAATTATTAAACGAACTCATCCTTAAAACTATGACAAAATTATATATCCTCGTTTTTATTCTTTCGGTAATTATTGTCATTTATATCATTAATAAAAGGCAGCAAGAAAATAAAGACAATAAAGAAGAATAAAAATGGCATTTATTTACGATTATCCAAGACCTGCAGTTTGTGCTGACATAATTGTTTTCACTTCAAATAAATCTAATCCTGAGATTTTACTCATTAAACGAAAATTTGATCCTTTTAAAGATAAATGGGCTTTACCCGGTGGATTTCTGGATATGGATGAAGAACTAATAGATGCTGCTTATCGCGAATTAGAAGAAGAAACCTCAATAACTGATATTAAACTTGAACAATTTAAAACCTTTGGCAAAATTGGCCGCGACCCCCGTGGAAGAACTGTTTCTGTTGTTTTCTATGGATTTATTCCTGAAAGCAATAAACATAAGGCTAGAGCTAATGATGATGCAGCTGAGGCAGCTTGGTTTAGTATTAAATCGCTACCACCCCTCGCCTTCGACCACAATGAAATAATTAATGAAGCAATAAACAAACACTTAAAATAATTACCCAGAGTAAAACGGTGGATTAATAAGCAAAGTATCGCGAAGGAACTTCTAGCTGCCACCTTACCTTTTCACCCTTTTACAAATAAACCTGGAAACCCATTTTATACCTTATACCTAATACCCTATACCTTATACCTACTAATTTAAAGAATCATTCCCGCAGCAACTGTTTCGTTAGTTCCTTCTTCGATTAAAATTACACTACCTGTATTCCTATTTTTTCTATAGCTATCGTAGAAAATTGGTTTAGTTGTTTTAATGGTTATTCTGGCGATATCATTTAATCCAATGCGTTTTTCTGATTCATCGCTTTCGAGGGTATTTACATTAAGCTTGTACTTAATATCGCGAATAACACAACGTAAATCACTCGTGGTATGTCTAAGTACATATTTCCCTCCTAAAATTAAAGGTCTTTCGTTAAACCAACAAATCATCATATCAATATCCTGACTAATTATAGGCATACTGTCCTCTTTTACCAACATGTCGCCACGACTGATATCAATATCATCATCGAGGGTTATGGTTACGGATTGAGGGGCAAAAACTTCTTCAATGCTTCCCTCAAAAATATCAATTGACTTAATGTGTGAAGTTAATCCAGAAGGTAATATTTTTACTTTATCACCTTTTTTAAAAATACCACCAGCTATTCGACCTGCATAACCACGATAATCATGGTATTCATCGCGCATTGGACGAATAACATACTGTACAGGAAAACGAGCATCAGTATGGTTTGTATCACTGGCAATATAAACATTTTCGAGTAAATACATTAAGGTTGGGCCATCATACCAATCCATTTTTGTTGATCGATCCACTACATTATCACCAAGTTTTGCGCTAATTGGTATAAAACGAATATCCTGAACATCAAGCTTGGAAGAAATCTTTTCAAAGTCGGCTTTTATATTTTCAAATATTTCTTCGGAATAGTCAACAAGGTCCATTTTGTTAATACAAACAAAAATATGAGGAATTTGGAGCAAAGATGCAATAAAAGCATGCCTTAGGGTTTGTTCAATTACACCATTTCGGGCATCAATAAGAATAATCGCGACATTCGCAGTTGAAGCACCGGTAACCATATTTCGTGTATATTGAATGTGTCCCGGAGTATCGGCAATAATAAACTTACGTTTTGGAGTAGCAAAATAGCGGTATGCAACATCAATAGTAATACCTTGTTCCCTTTCAGCACGCAATCCATCTGTTAAGAGAGCAAGATTAATGCCTTCCTCTCCTTTTTTCAGACTAGCTCTTTCAATCGATTCGAGCTGGTCTTCGAAAATTGCCTTGCTATCGAATAATAATCTTCCAATAAGAGTGCTTTTACCATCATCAACACTACCAGCAGTAGTGAATCGTAAAAGCTCCATATCTAAATAACCTCTGTTATATTCTGATGACATTTGTTTGTAATTTGTAATTTGTAATTTGTAATTTGTAATTTGAAACCGTACTATTAAGATTGATTATTATTTCATTTCAACTATTAATCTTTGTTTTATTAATGAATGCATTTAATTTAGGACCCAGTTCATCAATTATCTACTTATATTTATCTATATCTTCACCCTTTATTACTTCTCTTTTAATTAACTTTCTTAGACTTGCTTTTGTTTCTTCAAACGATCCCCTTGAATACAAATAAAATTTTCTTCTGTCTGCCGGTGTATATCTTCCGTAACCTTCTGCTAAATTCAACGATATACTATCAGAAGAACGAATAATCTGGTATCCAATTGTATTCTGAACTTTGGGACTCCATTTATCAAAATCGGACCATATCTTATCAGATAGTTCTTCAGATAATCTATAAACATCCAAATCATATAGTAGTATCATAAAGAAATTAATTCAATTAACCTTCTAATTTCAAGTTTCCAATTTCAATTTTCAAATCAGAAATACCCTTCTTTCTTTCTGTCTTCCATAGCCGCTTCAGAACGCTTATCATCGTACCGGCTACCCCTTTCAGTTACTCTTGTTGCCGCTACTTCTTCAATAATTTCTTCAACTGTTGATGCTTTTGAGAAAACAGCACCTGTGCATGTCATATCGCCGATAGTTCTGAATCGAACAATTCTTTTTTCTGGTTTTTCTGAATCTTTTAATGGTACAAATTCACCAGCAGCTAGTATTGTTCCATCGCGGTTTACGATCTCGCGTTCGTGAGAAAAATAAAGGCTTGGAATAGGAATTTTCTCAAACAAAATATATTGCCAAACATCCATTTCTGTCCAGTTGCTTATAGGAAATACTCTGAAATGCTCGCCCATGTTTTTACGGCCATTAAAGATGTTCCATAACTCAGGACGTTGATTTTTAGGATCCCATTGTCCAAAAATATCACGATGAGAAAAGAAACGTTCTTTAGCTCTTGCTTTTTCTTCGTCACGGCGACCACCACCCATTGCACAATCGAACTTATATTCTTCAATACCATCAAGCAAAGTAACTGTCTGTAATTTGTTTCGACTTGAGTTTACGCCAGTTTCGTCAATAGCCTTACCTTGATTAATAGAATCTTGCACATACTTAACGATTAATTTAGTTTCGGTATCAGCCATTAATTTATCTCTATAATCAAGTGTTTCTTGAAAATTATGCCCAGTATCGATGTGCATTAAAGGAAAAGGAACGCGTGCAGGCCAGAAAGCTTTTCGGGCTAAATGAAACATTACGATTGAATCTTTTCCTCCTGAAAATAACATACATGGATTCTCAAACTGAGCCACAACTTCACGTAATACAAAAATCGACTCAGCTTCCAACTCTCGTAGGTGGTTAATTTTATATTGGTTCATACTTATTTAAATTACTCTGCTATATAATATATTATTGTCCGAAGTCCGAAGTCCGAAGTCCGAAGTCCGAAGTCCGGCTCCAAAATTAATCATTTTTAAATTCGATCCGGGGTAAAAGCTTTTTTAAAATAGCTTCAACAGCCAAATCGACTGATAATTCTTCTGTTTTAATTACAATATCTGGATTTTCAGGTGCCTCGTATGGAGCTGAAATACCTGTAAAATCTTTTATAAGTCCTTGTCGTGCTTTTGCATAAATTCCTTTTGTATCTCTTTTTTCGCATGTTTCGATGGAAGTATCAACAAATATTTCGAAATAATTTTCTTTTCCAACAATCTCTTTTACCTGATTACGAATAATATGAGTTGGTGAAATAAAGCAATTTATAAGTACAATACCACATTCAAGAAACAACTTTGAAACCTCAGCAATTCTTCTAATATTTTCCTTTCGATCGGCATCTGAAAAACCAAGGTTATTATTTATTCCGGTACGCACATTATCACCGTCCAACACTTTGGATATATAACCCCGTTTATGCAATTCTTGTTCAAGTACTTTTGCAATTGTTGATTTGCCACTACCCGAAAGTCCTGTAAACCAGACCACAACCGAATGTTGATTTAGAAGTTTTTCTTTGTCGTTTCGCTTAAGTATATTTTCGAAAATGGGGTGTATATGTGGAGAATTTTTATTCATGTCCTGTTATTTTTCAGAACAAAAATAAAATATAATTACAGAATTATCTATTAATCAATAAATGGATTTAAATTTTATTGTAGTAATTAACAAGTTCAATCAATTTCTTCTCATTTAAAAATAAGATGAGTTTATCATCATAGTATTCAACAAATTTATCTTTATCGGATAATAAGGTTAATATTCCTTCTTTTGATTTATCAACCTCAACTGCTCTTTCTTTATCCTTTTTAATGTAGTATTTTTCAACAACTTTTGTTGATGCTTGAGAACCATAGGCATTATCATGAATATCGCTTCCTTTAAAAGCAATACTTCTTCGAATTAAGAGTTTACAATCGCCATTTACAATCATCTCAAAATAACCTTCATCAGCAATACTGTCAGCGTTTAAAAACTCGGAATATATGAATTTTTTTGAACCAATTGTAACTATATCAATTTCATTCTGATTTACAACAGATCTAAGTTCTATCTGGTCTGTATAAATATTATATCGAAATAAATAACCATTAATAGGATCGTTCTTTTTTGTATAAAAAACACCAGCTTTCCATTCCTCATCAAGATAAAAATTCAATTTACTCTGCTTTGCTTGACTTTGATTTTCAGTTTTTACTTTTCGGTTAATATCCGATAAATCATTCAATATGTCGTAATTACTATTTCCTTGTGCAAATACAAATTGATAACTTATAATTAATAATGATGCAAAAAATAAACGATTCATAGTTTTATTTAACATGACAATACTTTATTGATTTTCGATAACAAAATACTACTACATAGATTAAATTATTAAAAAAAGGTTTAATCTGATTAAAAAAATCTACCTGTAAATAATAATACCGTTGTAAATATCCTTTTCAATAATCATTTTAACCAAATAGGTACCTTTATCATTAATATTCAACAATAATATCTCGTTTGTATTACAATGACCTGTTATAGCCTTATAAATAGCACCATGCAGATGATAAATATAAATTACATAATCGTGATTTGAATATTTTTCTGATAATTTTACATAAAATCTACCATTTGAATTAGGGTTTGGAAATAAGTTTAAGCTATTCTCTCTTTTCAAATCAATTATCCCCACCGATTTATTAATGGTAATGACAAATTCTTTTATCACTGATTTATCACCTTTATCAGTTGATTTAACATATATAGAACATGTATTCTTATCATACAGCCTAAAATTATAATTTGTAAATAATGAATCATTTTTAATAATAAATTTATCATTATCAGCACCAATATCAGGATTTTCGCTAAACTCAAACACATAAGTAAATGTATCTGTAGCATCCTGATCAGAAGTTGTTAGTTTACCAATAAATGAACCTATTGCAATAGTATCATTAAATTCACTATTCGAAATTGAAATATTTGTTGGAGCCGAATTGCCTATAACATTAATAAAAAAATTCTTTTCGAATGTCAAATTTGTTTTATCGGTAGCCTTAATTATAACTTCATATCTATTAATGTAATTATAATACAAAACTTCGGTTGTTACAAGATATCCATCTTGTTCAGTAAATGGTACAGTTAATTGTTCTCCTTCAAATCCAATTGGGCCAAAAACTTCATAAGTAAATGTATCTTCAGGAGTTTCATCAGTGACGGTTAACTTACCAACAACAGTTCCTACTGGCTTACCTTCTTCAACTGTATTATTTGAAAGAGTTATATCTTGAGGTGAGTTATCTCTTGGTACAAAATTAATAACTGCTGCTTGATCAGAGGTAAAATTATTTGATCCAGGATTAATATTAGTTACAAAGTAATATCCGTTATAGCTTCCACTCCAACCAAAATTAAAATGGAATGCTCCATTTGATTGCACACCATCAATATTAAAAGCATGACCGGCCTGACCATCGCCAGCATCACCGGAGTAATAAATGGGATATCCTTTTTGTAACTGTTCAATTAGGATGCTTTCCCATTCTCCTTCACCCGTATAATCAGATCTACTAATATATTGAGCAGAATTGGAATACTCAAAGTAGTTTTTAATAGCTCCTGGCACTGTCGTTGAAAATGCTCCGGAACCATCGGCTCCATATCCCATATTTACAGATACACCAAGATGATAAAGCAATAATGCCACTGCATCTGTTGCCACAGTATTTTGCATATTTGCCCAATCATAAGTTGTTTCGCCAAAATTAGCACTTAGGGCTCCATAAGTTTCATCAATATAACTATGACTCCCATTACCTTTTGTGGGATGCTGATAAACACTCATACATTGCGCCATTGCCACAGCAACACAACCTGCATATGCATGTCCTCCAGGGCCATCAATATCTGCAGGACAATAGGAATTCCAACCCGAACTCTGGTTCCATTCTACTTGAATTAATGGTTCTACCGGATCAACAGCTTTAGTGTATTTTGATGTTTCTATTTCGTTCCACGATGGATGCTCAATTTCAGGTGCTTTCGATGAGATTAAAGAAGAAATCTGATCAGCATACCCCTCAAACCAGAAATAAAAAGGTAAGCCTTCAATCTTTTTTGTATCAAAATATCCTGTGTAAGAAAAACCCAAAATAGCTTGTACTCTGTCGTCAGCAGAAACAATGGCCCAACCTTCGGGTTTAAAGTTTATAATATAAGTTAAAGATATTTGGTTGCTTTGAAAAACAACAGCTTCATTTACTGTAATATCTGTTTTACTTGTTGTCTCTAGAAACCTTTCCGCTACCAATTTAGCCTTTTCAATATTTACTTCCTTTGAAAAACCCTGAAATACTATCAACAACAATAAAAATGCTAAAAATAATCGCTTCATTTTAAATCGTTTAATATATTTTTATTACGCAAATATAGAATTTTTACAAAAAATAAATAGAAAAGGAGGGATAATCCCTCCTTTTCTATTTAAAAAGTTAGTTATTATTTATGCTTTTTTAATGCTGGTACATTTTTCTTAACAACCAGTTGATTTTTAGTTACTTCAGTCCAAGTTGAACCTGCAGTAAAATAATCCCAATCGTATCCATCGTAACCTGCACTACCTCCACTAATAACTCCTCCCCAATCATCTAATTGGATAGTTCCATCTATATCAATAGTTCCTACTATAGTTGAAGATAAATCATAAGTACCAGTCCATCTATACATAAGAACTTCTCCGCCATCTCCTATTAAATCACCAAAAGATTGACCTAATGAAATAGATAAAGTTCCAGCGCCAGTATCCAAAACACCTATAATTGGTGCTTCAGAATCAAATAAACCTGTAATAACTACGTCATCAGTTGCTCCACTAGCAGCATTATCAAACATATATACTGTAAAATCTGAAGGATCACCATAATCAGAAATACAATGTACATTATAAGTATTTAATAATTCTCCGTATGCAACAAACCAGTTGTAATCTTCAAAATCAACAGCGGCTACATCATTTCCATATACATCCCAAACAGCACCTTCTGAAATACTTATGGCCACATTTTCTGAAATATTTGCTTGCCTTGGAATTGTTATTTCTAATGTATCACCATCAATATTAATATTACCTGCATCAATATTGTAATCCATAGAAAGCACTTCAGTATAATATCTTACCTTGATATACGTCGATGAATAATCATCTAAACTTGAAGTCTTTAAATTATAAGGATAAACCAGTTTTATTATATCAAATGTAGCTGCGTCAGTTATAAAATCTGCATCTGAAGGTAAAATCTTTAATTCTTTTTTAGTTTCCCAGGCTATTCTCCAATATATGCCAACAAGAGATGGACCAACAATACCACTAGTAATACCTTCATATGCATTACCTGATCTATCGGTAATAGCATCGTCAGCTATGGTTAAGAATACGTACTGCCCATTGATTAACTCCTGCATTTGTTTAATAGTAACAGTGTTACCACTAACTGCAATAGAATCAGCATGAACAGCAACCCAACCAATTACACCTGTTTCTGCATTTCTATACCCTAACTGAATATCAAAACCGCTTGCTAATAGCACTGGTTCATCAAAAGTAAGGGTAATAGCAAAATCTGTGGTTTGTTTTGCAGTCGATGAAATTGCCGGGCTAATACCTGCATCAATATCAAGCGTTGGTACATAAGTATCACTTGTACTAAATGCACTAGTTGTAACAACCTCTCCAATTACACCATCTGTATTTACTGGCAATGCATATACTTTATAAGATGTATTTTGAACTAAGTCTGGAACATTAACAGATCCTGTTAATACAGCAGCATCATTCATAATTATTTGTTTAGAAAAAACGGCATCAGCAACAGACAATTTAAGAATATCCTGAGCATCAGGAGTAACCATCTCGTCGGTTCCAGATACAACAGCAATAAAAATTCTTCCAGCTGTTGATAAAGTATAATTTACTACTGCTGTAGAGTCCTCAATCGAATTTACCGATACTGTTGCAGTATTGGCAGCATCTGCTGGCACACTATTGTATTCTTCGAATGCCTCTTGATCGCAACTAGCAAGAAAAGCAACTATTACAAAGAATCCAATAAATTTTAATATGTTATTTTTCATAATTTTAAATATTCAAATGTTAATTAGAATTTTCTATTCTTTAAATCCTTGCTTGAAGGATATACTGCAGAATTAAGTTGCACACCTTTAGCTGGAGTCATAGTTACATCAAATACATCCCATACTATACCAACATTTGGTTCTTCAACAAACATTTCACCAAAATTTGGTAAATAAATTGATCCATCTGAGAAAAACTCACCAATAATTTTCTTTTCAACATCTATATCTGGATATTGACCCCAATAAATACCAATTGCACCATAATCACCATAACTATAACCATCGATTGTTTGCCCAGGTTGAATAGTTACAGTCCCATCATCTGTGTTAAAAGTAGCTACTATTTTACTAGGAGAACCTGCTATTCCACTAATAGTTAATGATGTTGGATCACCATCAACAGCAGCAGTTTCAATAGTCCAAGTTTCATCCCATGCTCCAGGACTACCTTGACTGGCAGCATCAGCAGTAAACGTTCCAATCCAATCTTTTAATGGATGTTCATCATCAACAATGGTTAATAATAATGTGCTTTCTCTACCTAAGCTAAAACCATCTGTTGGCCAAGACAATGTTATATTAACTGTTTTATTGCCCTCATAAATAGCATTATCAACTGGGTCAATCCAGATAGTATCATACCCATAATAATTTGTAAAAGTTAAAGTTTTGTTCGAATTAACAAGTTGAAAATCTACTCCTTCAATAGCTGAATTATTAATTCCTTGATAATCGAAATAGAAATCAACAGAACAACCATTTCCACCGGGAGAAGCTATATATACAAGAATTCCAATTTGTCCACTAGTGTTTTCTTTAACACTTGCCGTTGTTTTTGCAAAAGCAACGAATTTATCGGAGTCTTTAAGAACTACCGGTTCATTTAAATCATCACATGAAATAAATAAAGATAATCCCACTATAAGACTCGCAAAATATATTAGTATTTTTTTCATCTTCAGTAATTTTTAATTATTAATAACCATCATTTTGAACCATGTTCGAATTAGCATCCATTTCGGCTGCAGGAATTGGCATAGCCCATCTGTAATCAGGGAAAGCGATATCAACATCTCCTGAAATTATTATTTCTGCATCGTCTCTATCCAAACCTCTTCCTGTTCTTGAAAGATCCCATAATTGGTTACCTTCAAAGCAAAGTTCTCTTCTACGCTCATTATATACATCAGCCAATGTAGGATTACCACCTGCAACACCTCTATTTGTTCTAAGAGTTGTATAATCACCGTTAGTTGTTGCACCTGAAATTGATGCTCCGTTTAATAAAGCTTCAACACGAATAAGATACATTTCAGCTAAACGTAAAACAGGGATATTATTAACACGGATAATATCTTTACCTGGGAATTTATTTGGCCATTCATATCCTGCATGATTTGCTGAAGTTTTAAATACATTTCTTCTAACATCACCAGCTTCGTATAAGTTAAGTAAATCGTTTGTTGCACAAACATCTCCATAACCAGTTGGTTCATAGATATAACCAATCTCGTCATATCCTGGCCATCCTGATTGAGTTGCACTGCCAAATACTTCAAAAATCACTTCAGATGCACCGTCAATACCCCAAACTTCATCATAATTAGTAGCAGTGTATAAAGTATATTTTCCACTGGTAATAACTTTAGTGGCATAGTCTGCAGCTCCTTGCCAGTTACCCATATATAAATAAACTTTTGCAAGCAATGCCTGAACAGCTTCTTTTGAAGCAAGTCCTTTAACATCGGTTGCACCTCTGTCAGGCGTTCCAATGATAGGTTCTGCATCTAATAAGTCAGTTACAATTTGAGTATAAACCTCAGCAACTGTATTTCTTGATGGTTTACTAATTTGAGTAACCAACATAACAGGAACTCCAGGAGTTTCTCCATTCAAATAGTTATATGGTTGTGCATACATACGCACAAGATCGAAATGAGCCAATGCTCTTAAGAATAAAGCTTCACCTTTTAACTGACCTAACATTTCTTCAGTCACGCCAGCTTCTTCAATGTTTGGAATAGCATTAATAACATTGTTAGCTCTTGCAATCATATAATAAGCAGGAGTCCATAATCCTGATGAAGATCCTTCGTTATTAGCCCAGTTAAATTCGGTTTGAAAACGGCCTGAGTTTAAAGGACTTGATTTTGAGTTTCCTCCTTTTAAATCAGCAATTACGGTAAAATCTCTACCATAATAAGAAACATCGTATAAAAGAGTATAAATGCCATTTGTGGCAAGGGTAAGATTATTATAGTTACCAAGAGCCAATTCGTTCGATAATTGTTCCGGAGGTAACTGTTCTAATTGATCATCGCATGATGTTAATCCAACAGCAAGCATTATGAGCAAAACAGATAAATACTTCAATATATTTTTCATTTTATTCATTTTTTAATTATTTAACTTTTAGAATCCAAGTTTTAAACCAATAGAATAAGTTCTTGGCTGAGGGTAAATAGCATAACCACCACCAGTAACATCTCTTTCAGGATCCCAATAACTTACATCACTCCAGCAATAAACATTCTCTATATTAAAAGTAATACGTGCAGAGTTAATTTTTGCTTTGTTAATAAGTTTCGAAGGCAATTCATAAGCTAATGAAAGATTTTTAAATCTTAAATAATCACCTCTTTCCAGATATTTTGAAGTACCCCATGCATTACTTTCAGAAGAGTTGTAAGCAACTGGTTTAGGATTGTAAGTAACATCTCCTGGCTCTTCCCAATAATTTAATGAGTAAGCTGTTTGGTTGCTGCCAAAATTATAACCATCAGCATCTGTATATCTGTGTTCCATAATATATACGTAATGACCAACTTTATACTCAAAGAATGCGTCTAATGATAAACCTTTCCAGCTTACACGTGTATTAAAACCTCCTTGATATCTTGGTTCAAGTTGTCCTTTAAAAATACGACGAGCCTGAGATGCATTATTGGTAATAAATCCATTTTCATCATACCATAATCCTTCACCTGTTGTTGGGTTAACACCAGCCCAATCGTAAACGTAATAATCAGCATAACCACCACCAACACGGTTACGAGTCCAGAAACTGCCACTAGCTGAAATAAAATCTTCCTCTGTTGCAAGGTCAATTAGTTCAACTTTATTATGAGCATAATTTAATCCTAATGACCAGTTAAGATCTTTTTCATCAATTATCTTTACATCTAAGGTAAGCTCATACCCTTTATTTGACATTTCACCAATATTCTGTCTCATGCTTGCAAAACCAGTTGTTCTGGAAATAGGAACATTCAATAACATCTCTGTAGTATAACGTTCGTAATATTCAAAACTACCAGTAAATCTCTTATATACAGTAAAATCAAGACCAAGGTTCCATGTAGCATTTTCTTCCCATGTTAAATTTGGATTTTCTAACTGATCTGGAGCCAAAGCGCTTAATCCATTGTAAGAACGCGATCCATAAACACCATATGATTGATAATTACCGATATTATCGTTACCATTAATACCATAGCTTGCGCGTAACTTTAATAAGTCAATCATGGTTAAGCTTGCCATAAAGTTTTCCTTGTTAATATTCCATGAAGCACCTACTGCCCAGAATAAACCATACCTATTTTCTTTTCCGAAACGTGAACTACCATCTGTACGAATACTTCCTGTGAAGAAATATTTACCCATATAGTTATAGTCTAATCGTCCGAAATAGGATTGTAAAGCCCATTCAGTATATGTACTTCCAACATCTTTATTTGAAGAGGCATTTGAAAGGTAAGGAATATCTACTCCAACACCTTCACCACTTGCAGTCTCAATACTATAATTGTTATTTGTAAACTCATAACCAACCAATGTATTAAACATGTGATCTTCATTAAAATCGAAAACATAGTTTAAGGTATTAGATGATACCAGTGTTCTGTTCATATAATTACCCATGTATAAAATACCACTAGGCTCGCCATCTGGAGTATTTGGATTTCTATAATCTCTACCATTACCTGATAAGTAATCGAGACTGTTTAAGGTTTTAAATTTTAATCCATCAATTATCTGTACTTCGGCATAAACAGCTCCATTAAATTTGTAAATTTTATCTACCGATTCGTTCAACGCCACGTTTTCAAGAGGGTTAGAATCACTGTTTGATGGAAGGTTATTATTAAATGTACCATCCTCGTTATAAGGATTATGCCAAGGTAATAATGAAGAAGCAGCCCAGAATGGGTTAGCATAAGCCAAACTTTCTGCCTGTGATTTCTGATCGATATATGAACCACTGATATTTGTTCCAAAAGTTAATCGTTTATTAACTTTATGGTCAATATTTGAACGTAAGCTAATTCTATTAAGACCTGTACCTATTTTTATACCTTCCTGATCAAAATAACTTATCGCTGTATATAATTTTGTTTTATCATTACCACCATTAACAGAAAGTTCGTACTCAGATGTTTTACCTGTTTGGTAAACTTCGTCCCACCAGTTGGTTAGTTCACCATCTAATAAAGTCATTGGATAGTAATATTGAGCATCTGTTGGATCATCTGGATCATGTCCTGCGTTTACTGCAGCAACTCTATGATAAG
>JAIFLC010000115.1 GCA_020049295.1 Bacteroidota bacterium | reverse complement strand
TCCTCAGGTAAATATCCAATATTATGTACATCGTCTGGCTGTAATGGTCTTCCTCCCAAATATATTTCACCGTTATCGGGTGCGGTTATACGATTAATTATTCGTATAAGAGTAGTTTTGCCCGCTCCATTTGGTCCTAAAAGACCATAAATACTATTTTCTGGAACCGATATATTTACTTTGTCTAATGCTAAATGGTTAGCAAATCGTTTATCAACATCTTGAGCTCTTAATAATTCCATATATTTTTAAATTTTAAAAAAGTAAAGATAGAAAAATCCTATTGTGAATAAAGAAATTATTTACCCAAATAGGGTTAATTTTTGTTAATTTTATGATTTTTACTGTGGTTTTTAAAAAACCTAAATTGTAAAATTGAAAGTTCCTTTTAAATAAATATCTTTGAATCAATAATCCATTTTACTATGCTTCGATATATTGCATTAATCCTTTCTATTGTATTACAACTAGTTGCAGTCGTTATAGCACTAAGACTAACAAAAGTTACCAAGTATAAAATTTCATGGATATTGATTTCTGGCGGATTTGTTTTTATGGCATTTCGTTATCTTATTGATTTATTTCAGTACATGAATCGTCCTGCTTTAGAAGAGCTAGTTGTATTAAACGATTGGATTTCAGTATTAATATCTGTGCTCATTGCATCTGGAGTAATAATTATTCCAGAGATTTTTAATTACATGCGCAGAGCTGAATATGCCCGAAAGATTGCAGAAAAGAATGTTTTGAATGCAATTATCGAAACAGAAGAACGTGAGCGAAAACGATTTGCCAAGGATCTCCATGATGGTCTTGGACCGCTATTATCCACCGTAAAAATGTCTGTTTCAGCACTAATGAAAACTGAAAAAGATGAAAAAAATCTCGAAATCATTAAAAATACTAACCATATAATTAATGAAGCGATAAAAAGTATTAAAGAGATTTCGAACAATTTAAGTCCTCATGTGCTTACTGATTTTGGATTGGCTAGTGCTGTTAAAAATTTTACCAATAAAATAAACGAAACCAAGGTTGTTGAAATATCTTTTGATTCGAATATATATAATCAGCGATTCTCAACTAATATTGAGGTTGTACTTTACAGAACCATTTGCGAGTTGGTTAATAATAGTCTTCAACATAGCAATGCGAAAAATATTATAATAAAACTAACATCCAGTGACAGTTTTATTGACCTACTCTATGAAGATAATGGAAAAGGATTCGATGTTAGTAAGGTTATGCATGAAAATACAAGTGGTACAGGATTGCGAAACATAGTATCACGGATAGAGTCAGTTAATGGAACATACAAATTCGAAAACAGACTTAAAAATGGTTTTAAATGCTCATTTAGTATAAATATAGGACGCAAACATGATAAAGCATAATGTTGTTTTAGTTGACGATCATTCATTGTTTCGAAATGGATTAAAATTGCTGCTAAACAGTTCGGGTAAAGCTACGGTTGTTGCTGAAGCATCAACTGGACAGGAATTTTTAGAAATCATTAAAGATTACTCCGATGCGATTGTTTTTATGGATATAGAAATGCCAGTTAAAGACGGTATTGAAGCTACCCGCGAAGCCCTTTCAGCTTATCCAGATTTAAGAATTATTGCCTTAACCATGTTTGGTGAACATGAATATTATTTGAAAATGATTGAAGCCGGTGTAAAGGGTTTTTTGCTTAAAAATTCGGAAATTGACGAAGTGATTGACTCTTTAGATACAGTAGCAACAGGAGAGAGTTGTTTCTCAAAAGAATTACTTTTATCGTTAGTAAAAAATATACATACCAAGGAACAAAAGTTTTCCGATTCAAAACTGTCAGATCGCGAAATTGAAATACTAAGTCTCATAAGCAAAGGATTCTCAAATCAGGAAATTTCAGAAAAGCTCTTTATAAGCAAACGCACAGTAGATAAGCACCGCTCGAATATTATTGAAAAAACAGGATCGAAAAATACTGCCAGCCTGGTTATGTATGCAATAAAAAATGGAATAATCGATATCTAATAAATCAAGATAACCATTAAATATACTTAATAATGAAAGCTTTTTATACGATTGCATTGCTAATTATGTCGAATATCTTTATGACCCTAGCATGGTATGGTCATCTTAAATTCAAAGATATAAAATGGTTTGCTACTTTACCATTATTAGCAGTAATCCTTATCAGTTGGGGCATAGCACTATTCGAATATTTTTTCCAGGTACCCGCAAACAGAATTGGATTTAGAGAAAACGGAGGACCATTCACTCTTGTTGAGCTTAAAGTTATTCAGGAAGTAATAACCCTTCTTGTATTTACCATTTTTTCGGTTTTAGCATTTAAAAACGAAACGATTAAGGTTAATCATATAATTGGATTTGTATTCCTAATTTTAGCAGTGTATTTCATTTTCAAAAAATAACCAAACACTTACTTATTTTTAAGATATTGCCTACATTCTAATAAAGATTTATGATTTTTAATTATTTTTACCAGTAGTTTCATTATAGGATTATTAAAATGAAAAAAACCATATTCGGAATCCCCCTTCTCCTTCTCTCGACAGCATGTTACTCAATAACCCAGATTCAGGCAGATAGCTTAATTAATAGTTTAAATTCAACACCCGATTCTCTTAAAGCATCCGTTTTAAATGAAATAAGCTGGGAATTAAGAAATTCAGCTCCACAAAAAGCAGTAGAATATGGTTTAAAAGCAATTGAAATGTCGGCCAAGTATGACGACTTCGATAACCTTGTAAAAGCACATAGCTTTGTAGGTGTTGCATTTCGTATTTTAGGAAATTACTCCGAATCAACTGATTATTATTACAAAGGATTAGAATTAGCTAAAAAATACAATGTTGTTGAGCAAGAAGGTTATTCATATATAAACATTGCCAACTTGCATATTTATCAAGAGTATTATAATAGTGCTCTCGAAAATCTAAACAAAGCACTTGTTATTGCAGAAAAGACAGATAACAAAAGAATGAAAGCTTATGTTTATCTGAATTTTGGACGGGCTCAATTGCTGAGGAAGGAATATGAGAATGCATTAATTAATCTGGAAAAAGCATTAGCGCTGCGCGAAGAAATTAAACAGATTTCGGGTTTGGCCGTTTGTTACAAATATATTGGAGACATTTATTTTGAGAAGAATAATTTTGAGAATGCATTAGTTAAATATCAAGCCTCACTAAAATCAGTAGATGAAAACTCTGACAAAGATTTAACTGCAAATATTTATATTAAAATTGCAGAAATTTATCTGCAAAATAAAAGCTTTAAACTTGCGGAGGAAAATGCAAATCAGGCTAAACTAATTGCTGAAGAAATTGGTGCAAAACTCGTAATTCGTGATGCGTTTAAAATACTCGCCGAAATTTATTATCAAACCAATCAATTTAAAAAAACGGCAGAATCAAATAAATGTATAATTAAATATAACGATACGTTATTTAGTCAGCAACTTTCGGAAAAAATATTTAACCTCGAATATCGATTTGAAAAAGAAAAAAAACAAGCTGAAATTGATTTATTAAACAAAGACAAGCAGATTCAGGAATTATTATTAACCCGATCGCAAACACTTTCTATAACATTATCCATAATACTTTCACTTGTTACGGCAATGTTTATTTATTTCTTATACACATACCGACATCGTCAAAAACAAAACAAAATCCTTCAAGAGCAAAAAGAGGAATTAAAAAGATTAAACCTTTCAAAAGATAAAATGTTCCTAATTATTGGTCACGACTTAAGAGGTCCTGTAGGCAGTTTGGTTTCGTTAATAGAAGTTTTATTGTCTGAAGAAGAAATAAGCAGCAACAAAAGTCTTGTTAATACTTTTAACGTATTCATGAAATCTGTTCAATCGATAAACGATTTGCTCGAGAATCTATTATTCTGGGCTCGTAATCAGAGAGGAGAAGATGCATATGTTCCAGAAAAATTAAATCTTAACCTTATTGTCGAAAAAAACCTACTTGTTTTCAAAGGCATTGCCGATTCAAAAGAAATATCACTAAACACATCAATATTAGAAGAATATAATGTTGTTGCCGATAAGAATATGCTTACCCTGATTGTACGTAATTTGCTGTCCAATGCAATAAAATATACACCTAAAGGAGGTTCAATAAATATTGAAATCATCCGTAAAAATGACCATCTGCAATTATCTGTTAAGGATACTGGAATTGGATTTACTCATGAAGTTGCCGACAAGATTTTCAAAAGTGATACATTTTATACCACAACAGGGACAAATAATGAAAAAGGTTCTGGCCTTGGATTGATTCTTTGTAAGGAATTTGTAAAAAGAATGAATGGTAAAATCTGGGTTGAGAGTGCGCCTGGATTAGGTTCAACCTTTTCTTTTACAATACCCTATAATTAATTCCATTGAGTTAGTAGTAAAAATACGTAGGCTTATTAAGTATAATCTTTACAAAAATTTAGGTAAAAACACCCTTTTACTCAAATTATAACTTCACTATTTTTGTTATATAAAATAAACAACAAAATCATGTATTCTAATAGAATAATAGTTAAGAGCATACAAATAATTATAATATTTATTACAATTATTAGTGTTGGCTGCAGTATTAAACAGAATAAAGAAAAAAATAATAGTGAAAAAGTACTGAATGGCACTATTAGTATTTCTGGTGCTTTTGCTCTTTATCCAATGACTGCAAGGTGGGCTGAAGAATTTCAAAAAATTCATCCCGAAGTAAGAATTGATATTTCAGCTGGTGGTGCAGGAAAGGGAATGACAGATGCTTTATCAGGCATGGTTGATTTAGGAATGTTTTCAAGAGGTATAAGTGATATAGAAAAAGCAAAAGGAATATGGTGGATAGCAGTAACTCAAGATGCAGTGCTGCCAACCATTAACCCAAACTCACCATTTCTTATAAATGTAAAAAAACAAGGTTTTACAAAACAGAATTTTACGGATATTTATATTAATGGAACAATAAAAACCTGGGAAAAATGGGATTCAGGAGTAAAAACAGACGATATTAAGATGAATGTTTATACTCGATCTGATGCTTGTGGAGCAGCGCAAATGTGGGCCGAATATATGCTCAAAAATCAAGAAGATTTATTAGGTACCGGAATCTTTGGCGATCCCGGAATTGCTGAAGCTGTTCGTAATGATATTATGGGAATAGGATTTAATAATGTAATTTATGCTTATGACATTAAAACCCGTGATAAAAATCCAGGACTAGAGATTATCCCTATCGATTTAAATGAAAATGGACAGATAGATGCTGACGAACAAGTTTATAATAAACTTGACGATATTATGGCTGCTATAAAAAGTGGAATATACCCTTCACCTCCGGCACGTGATCTTTATTTCATTGCTAATGGAAAACCCAAGAATAAAATAGTGATTGAATTTCTGAAATGGATTGTTACTGATGGTCAACAATTTGTTGACGAAGGGGGCTATGTTCAAATCTCGGATGAAAAACTTCAAAATGGATTAAAAGATCTTGACAATTAATCGTATCTCTTTGACTTCATGAAAGACTTTTTTATAAATCTTTTTAGAGTTAGTCGTCAAATTAAAGACAAATTTCATTCAACCTGGATGCTTATTTGCTTTATACTGGTTTTAATAATGCCTTTTATTATTGGAATTGGATTACTTTACAAATCAAATTTATTAATCAGAGATCAATCCTTGCTTCAATTATTATTTTCAAGTAACTGGCATCCATTAAAAGGGGAGTTTGGATTTTGGCCGTTTATAGTAAGCTCAATATGGGTTACTATCTTATCAATTCTTATTTGTGGACCAATTTGTTTATTGTCTGCAATACATTTAACTCATTATGCTAAAAAATGGGTGTTAAAATTAATGCACCCGGTAATTGATATTTTGGCCGGCATACCATCTGTAATTTATGGGGTTTGGGGTATTATCCTTGTTGTTCCACTTGTATCTCGTCTTGGCACTTCAATGGGTCACCCAAATTCGGGATATACAATTTTAACTGGTTCAATCGTACTGTCAATTATGATTATTCCTTTTGTATTGAATATCTTAATTGAAGTTATTCGCATAGTTCCACGTGAACTTACAGAGGCATCCTTATCGCTTGGAGCAACCAAATGGGAAACCATAAAAAAAGTTGTTTTAAGAAAGGCCTTCCCTGGAATAATTTCGTCATTTGGCTTAGGCATTTCTAGAGCTTTTGGCGAAACAATCGCTGTTTTGATGGTCGTAGGGAATGTAGTAAAAGTACCAACCGGAGTTTTTCAACCCGGGTACCCATTACCTGCATTAATTGCCAACAACTATGGCGAAATGCTTTCTATTCCTATGTACGATTCTGCATTAATGTTTTCTGCTCTTATATTATTTGTTGTTGTTACAGTGTTTAATATGGGATCGAGATATTTAATTATTCACTCTGAAAAACGAATCTGAGTATGAGAAGGACGTTTTGGAAAAGTACAGAAGTAGGCATTTTCAGGGTTCTAATGTTTGCAGCAACAAGCATTATAGCATTGGCATTATTATTAATTATTGTAAGTATTTTATACAAAGGATTACCATCACTAAACTGGCAAATGCTTTCACAAGTTCCAAAAGGAGGTTATTATTTTGGGAAAGAAGGTGGTATTCTGAATGCGATTATCGGATCAATCTATTTATCATTTGGAGCAACCATCCTTTCTTTTATTATTAGTTTCCCATTGGCCCTTTATATTAATGTTCACCGGGTAAAACAAAAAAGATTGGTAAATATTATTCGTTTTTTTCTAGATTTATTATGGGGTGTTCCATCAATCGTTTACGGGGCCTTTGGTTTTACTATAATGATTTATTTTGGATTAAGAACCTCATTACTTGCAGGAATAATAACCATTACATTATTCATAATCCCAATTATGGTAAGGTCAATGGACGAAATTTTTAAAACAGTTCCTAAAGGTTTAATTGAAGCATCACTTTCTCTGGGATCTACCCGCTCAGAAACCGCATTTAAAATAATGAGCAGGCAATGTATTCCCGGTATAATAACAGCAATACTTCTTGGTTTCGGAAGAGCAATTGGTGATGCCGCTGCAATTCTTTTTACGACAGGTTATACCGATTATATACCTACATCTCTTTCGCAACCAACTGCAACATTGCCTTTGTCTATATTTTTTCAATTAAGTTCACCAATACCCGAAGTACAAAATAGAGCCTATGCATCTGCAGTTGTGCTAACGGTTATAATTTTAATTATTAGTATTACATCACGGATTTTATCGCGCAAGTTTTACAAGGAAAGAATTAAATAAAAAACGACCATGGAAAATGGAGCTAAAATAAAAATTGATAAGTTGAATCTGCATATCGGAAAACAGCATATTTTAAAAAATATAAGTGTTACTATTCCCGAAAAGCAGCTTACAGTAATACTCGGGCCCTCGGGATGTGGTAAAACAACTCTGTTAAAAAGCCTAAATCGCTTAACTGATCTATATCCAGAAATGAAACTAGATGGGAATATTTATTTAGATAATGATGAAGATATTTTAAATCCAAAAACAGAAATTACTGAACTTAGAAAAAAAATGGGACTCCTTTCTCAAAGCCCATATCCATTGCCAATGAGCATATACGATAATATTGCATATGGTCTACGAATCAGCGGCCGACGAAAAAAGAAATACTTAATTAAACGAGTTGAGCATTATTTAACACAGGTTAGTTTGTGGGATGAAGTTAAAGACCGATTAAAAGATCCTGCATCAACATTATCAATTGGACAGCAACAACGGTTATGTTTAGCAAGAGGATTGGCTGTTGACCCGGATATTATTTTAGCTGACGAACCTACTTCTGCATTAGATCCATTGTCAAGTAAACAAATTGAAGAACTCTTTGTAAAGCTTAAGCAACGATATACAATCGTGGTTGTTACTCATATCTTAAGACAAGCCCGAAGGATTGCCGATTATGTTATCTTTATGTATTTAGGAGAGATAATTGAACATGGACCGGCCAAGGAGTTTTTTGAAAATCCAAAAGAAGAGCTAACCAAAGAATATATAAAAGGTGCTTTCAATTAGATTTAATCAAAATAAATTAAAATTAAGCTATCCTATTTTACCATTAAATAATATTGAACTATCAGAATTAATTTTCTAATAACAATCTTAGACAGAAGATTTGATTAAATTCATTTACTTTTGATATCTAAAAATTACTAAAATGCTAACACTATTTTTTACCGTTTTTGCAGCCTTATTTTCGGTTGTTAATCCATTGGGGACTATGCCTGTTTTTATCGGGGTAACAGAAACAAACACCCGTTCTGAGCGTAATAAAACTGCTCTGAAAGCGAGTATTTATATGTTCCTGATCCTTTCTATAGCATATTTTGCCGGTAAATTTATAATCCAGTTTTTTGGAATATCAATTGAATCTTTAAGAATTGCTGGGGGATTAATAATCACCAGTTCTGGTTTTGCCTTATTAACAGGGAATTTTTCAAAACATAAAGGAATGGATCAGTCTGTTCACGAAGAAGTTAAGTTAAAAGAAGACTCATCGCTAACTCCATTGGCCATACCCATGTTAGCAGGCCCGGGATCAATATCTCTTTTAATATCACTAAATGAAAATTATTCCAACTGGTTACAAACATTAATTGTATTTATAACAATTCCTGCCGTTGGATTGGTAACATATCTTATTTTGCGTAGTTCTCACTTTATTTTTTCTAAACTTGGTGCATCAGGATTAAATTCCATTTCCAGAATTATAGGTTTTATAGTTATTGCTATTGGTATTGAGTATATTATCACCTCGGTTAAAATTCTTGTACAGCAATTTTTAGTATAATAATTCTTAAATAATATCGTATATAAGATAGTTTAAATAGTATCTACTCAGCAATATTATATAAAGTTCTGAACTAATTAAATTAACAGTATCAATTACGAATGATTACATTATTCGAACAAATGTGTTAAGTTTGTTGTATTAATTTCAATCAACCCTAATTATGGAAAAAATAGCTGTATTTCCAGGATCATTCGACCCATTCACCGTTGGACATGAATCAATTGTTAACCGTGCTTCGAAACTATTTGATAAAATTATTATTGCCATTGGATTAAATCCTAAAAAGGATGCTCTTTTTACACTCGAAGAACGTAAAAGCTTTATTAAACAAGTTTTTGAGGATAACCCTAAAATTGAAATTGTTCATTTTGAAGGTTTAACAGTTGAGTTTTGCAAACGGGTTGGAGCTGGATATATTTTACGTGGATTAAGAACCTCTGCCGATTTTGAATTTGAAAGAGCGATAGCCCAAGTTAATAAATCAATGCATAAAGAAATTGAAACCGTTTTCTTTCTTACAATTACTGAACATACGCCCATTAACTCATCTATTGTACGTGATATTTATCGTCATGGAGGCGATATTAGCATGTTTGTACCTTCAAAAATGAAGTTACCTAAAAAATAATAGAAATAATTTGAATGCAGAAATTAAGATTATTATTCATCGGTTTATTATTTCTAAATTGCCTACCACTGCTAGCAGGGCAAGTTGAATTAAAAGGCACTATTCCTGATTATGCCGGACAAAAACTCGAGTTTTTAACTTATTCCGATCAGATTACATTTACCGAAAAATTATTGTGTACTGCTACTGTTGACAGTTCTGGACGATTTGAATGCTCATTCGAAACAAGTGAGACTATATATGTGTTTCTTTATTTAGGGATTTATGAAGCATTCATATTTACAGAACCTGATAAAGAATATGTTCTTCTTTTCCCCGAGAAAACTGAAAAAAACATTTCTGACAATTTAAATCCATTTTTCGAACCCATACTTTATCATCTGGGTATCGAAAACTCATCAGAAAATGAGCTAAACTACTTATTAGCTTGGTTTAATTATGAGTATACCGAAATGTTTAAAGCAAACGCTTACCTTATCAATATAAAATCTCCTGAATTTAATGCACTAAATGAGATAAGTAAATTAGATTCTATTTTTAAAAATATTGAAAATGATTTTTTTAATAATTTTGAAACCTATACATACGCCTCTTTTTTGCAAATTTCTAACCATCAAAAATCTAAAAGCATTTCTAATTTGTATTATTTAAACAATAAAATTCTTTACCAAAATAAGGCATACATGGAATTGTTTAACCAGGTTTATGATAAATACTTCGACTACTTTGGACGTACTGAAAATGGAGAAAAAATATACTCTGATATAAACAAACTGAAAAGCATCACAGCTTTAAAAAAAACGCTTGGAAATGATAGCATTCTCAAAAATGATACGCTAAAAGAGCTTGTTATTTTAAAATGTATTCACGATGAATTCTACGATGACAAACTTTCGCGTTCTGCTTTATTAGTTGTTCTCGATTCGCTTGCTTTGCAAACAAATTATAATGAGCATAAACTAATCGCCGAAAACATCCGAAAAAAAGTTACTCGTTTAATGGTAGGCTTTGAGCCTCCTCATTTCGAGCTACTTGATAAAGATAGTAATCTGGTTAGCTTGCAAACATTTAAAGGCAAATATGTTTATCTTGGTTTCTGCGTAAGCCTAAGTTATGCATGTATTCAGGAGTTCGAAATGCTAAGAAAGATTTATGAAAGACAAAAACAAAACTTCGAAATAGTTATTATTAGCATGGATGACAACCTTTCGCAAATGAAAAATTTTATCGAGAAAAAAGAATATCCATTTATTTTTCTTCATTATGGTAATCAGTCGGAAGTTTTTAAGGAGTTTGATATTCGTGCTATTCCCACTTACTATTTTATTGATAAAAATGGAAAATTAGCGTTGTCTCCCGCAGCAACACCTGGCGAAAATATCGAATATTATATTTTTCAGGTAATGAGAAAAAATGGTGATATTTAAAAGATTAGCTAATTGTGATCCAGAATAGTTATCTCCACATTACAATACTCCTCCTTTTTTGAGTACTTCAATTATTGATGGAAATGTATTTTGTGTTATTTCGCTTATTTTGTTTTTATGAATCCATTTAGCCTCAGTAATATCTTCTTTTGTTTGAGGAACAGGTTTCTCATTTCCTTTATGAATCATTTCGTACCAGAAGGTTCTTTTTAATATGCTTTTATTATTCAACTGATAAGTATGATAGGTTGTTTCAATTAAATTTGATAATCTTAGATTTGATAAACCACATTCTTCTTCAACTTCTCGTATTGCAGCAACTTCTGGTATTTCTTTCTGTTCAAGCTTCCCTTTTGGCAAATCCCATAATCCACGGCGCTTAATAACCAAAACATTATCATTAGATCCGAAAACCAATCCACCCGCAGCTTCTATTATTGAAAAAAGCGAACTAAATTCCTTAAAAGCAAATTCGATATCAGTATGAAATATAAAAAGATTTTTAAATCCCGGAACATCATTAAAAAGCTCAAGAAGATAACCTAATTGAGTCCTGTCTTTAAACTTATAAAACAACCCATCGTTACTATCGAAGTATTTTTGAAAATCATCGATAAAAAAAACTGTTCGCTCGTTATAAAAAACTTTATACATTTGTGAAATGGAAAAATTGGAAAAAAAAATAGCTCAATCTTTATTACAAATTAAGGCAATAAAGTTAGAACCTGCAAATTATTTTACATGGGCTTCTGGTTGGAAATCACCAATATATTGTGATAATCGTAAAACATTATCTTACCCCGCAATACGGAAGATAATAACAAATGGTTTTGTAGAAATTATCCAGTCGAAATTTGGAAAACCCGATGCTATTGCCGGTGTTGCTACAGGAGCAATCGCCGTTGGAGCGTTGGTTGCCGAAGCACTTGAACTGCCATTCGTTTATGTTAGATCAAAACCAAAAGATCATGGTTTGGGAAATATGATCGAAGGTGAAATAAAAAAAGATAGTAATGTTGTTGTAATTGAAGATCTTATTTCAACCGGAAAAAGCAGTCTGCAAGCTGTTGAAGCTCTTCGTAATGCAGAAATTAATGTAATTGGAATGGCTGCTATTTTTACTTATGAATTTGATCATGCTATACAAAACTTTTTAAATGAAAGAGTGACTCTTTATACATTAAGCAATTATCATGTTTTAATTGAAACCGCTCTTGAAACAGGTTATATCAAACAAGCAGATATTGAAACATTGAAAAGTTGGAGAGCAAATCCTGAAAATTGGAATCAATAGCCATGAAACAATACACGAGCAAAAAAGGTAAAATTGACCTTACAGATGAGGAAATATTTAATTTCTTGTCTGACTTCAACAATTTCAAAAATATTATCCCTACAGACAAAGTGTCTGACTTTTCTGCAACATCAGATACCTGCCAGTTTACAATATCTGGATTTGGTAAAGCAGGTTTAAAAATTGTAGAGAAAGTACCTTTTAATCTAATAAAAATAGCTAGCGAAAAAGGAACAGCTGTTACTTTTAACTTTTGGATACAACTTAAACCTATTGATGAAACGAAAGCATCAACCGCTATTCTTCTTACCCTTGATGCTGATTTAAATCCCATGATGAAAATGATGATTGGAAATCATTTGCAAAAGGGACTAGACTCATTGGTAGATTATATTACTGTATTTTTTAATGAGAAGTTTTCTGAAATGAAATAAAAAATCCAATAAATCTTAATCTAAAAGATAAATTCAATTTCTTTCATATCAAATTCTTTGAGTTCATTTTCAGATGTCATTATTTGTAGATGTCCGTATTCGTTAACTCCGGTAATCTTCCCGCGAAACAATGTATCCTTAGTTTTATAATCGTTCCAGACTTTGTATCTGAATAAATTTAACAGATACTCACGATTAATCTCCCTAAAATTCTTGTATTTTAATCGATTATAATATTTAGCTAAATGGTATTTTAACTCAACAAGTTCATCTTGTATATAAAAATCATCGCCAACAATCTGCTTTAATGATACAGGATTGGGAGCATCACTTAAAAACTCTGTTTGATTTATATTAATACCAATACCCACAATTGTATGGTTGATTTTCGATCCACTTATTGAATTTTCAATAAGAATTCCAGCTATCTTTTTATCATTATAATAGATGTCATTTGGCCATTTTATTGAAATATGCCGTGTTTTAAAATCCAGATATTTCTGAATACCCAGAGCAATTGCCTTTGAAATCATAAATTGTTTAGAAACATCAAGAAAATCGGGATAAAGTATTAAACTAAAAGTAAGGTTTTTTCCCTTTTCACTTTCCCAACTATTAGACCCAATTCCTTTCCCGCCAAACTGATCATCAGCAATAATTATTGTTCCTTCAGCCGGTTTCTCTTCTTTAAGTAATTTGGATGCATAACTGTTTGTTGATGAAACTGAATCCAAATGAATTATATTATTCCAGACTTTCATGCTTAATAAAATTTAAACCTATTCAGTTCTAAAAAGTATTCAATTGCAATTTAACCTTTTGGGTGACATATATCAATATTTTTTTTCAAAAAGGTGACATTTTATCCGAATTATCCTAAAAAAACGAAAAAGGAATGCATTTTGTAAAAACAAAGTCGATTTCTTGGGTGTTGTTTACTTTATGTATTCAATATTCAAATATTAAAAAGAAATTAATTTAATTACCTTTGCAAAAAAAATAAATGGGAAAAAGAAAAACCAGAAATGAAACTGATACAGACTTACTTTTATCATCAATAATTGAAGGACTTCACAGAAAAAAAGGAAAAGACGTTGTAAGCCTGGATTTATCTAAAATAGAGAATTCAGTTTGTAAGCACTTTGTAATTTGTCATGGCGAATCAAATACGCAGGTTGATGCATTGGCAGATTCGGTTATGGATACGGTTCTCGAAACCATTGGTGAAAAAGTGTGGCATAAAGAAGGCAAGAGCAATGCCACATGGGTTTTATTAGATTATGCCGATATCGTTGTACATATTTTTCAAAAATCATATCGTGATTTTTATAAGCTAGAAGATTTGTGGGCAGACGCAAAACTTACAAAACACGAAGATGTTGTTAAACCTAAAGGAGAAAAAAAGAATGTCAGAAGAAAATAAAAATAATAAGGATAATAAAGACTTTAAAAGCACTATGGGTTTAGGAAATACTAATGGAAAACCCAAATTCAATATATTCTGGATTTATGGAATTATTGCAGTAGTATTAGTGGCACTGCAGTTTATGGCTTCATCTACCGATCCAAAAGAAATTCAGAGAGGGGAATTTATTAACGATAACTATGGAATGCTTAAAAACAACGATATTGAAAAAATAATTGTTGTTAATAAAGAAACTGCAGAAATTTATTTAAAGAAAGAAGCTCTTGAAACTGACAGGTACAAAGAGATTTTTAATAGCAAACTAGGTGGTTTTTCTGGTAAAGGTCCTCAATTCACTTTTAATATTGGTGATATTCAATCCTTTGATAATATTATCAATGACTTAAAGGTAAGATTTCCAGAAGCCAATTACCTCGATTATAGTTTCGAAACCAGATACAATTACTTTAGAGAAATATTTGGCTGGCTAATCCCGATATTTATTATTGTTATGATCTATGTTATCATTTTTCGCCGAATGTCGAAAGGTGGAGGTCCTGGAGGCGGTGGTAATATTTTTAATGTTGGCAAATCGAAAGCTCAGCTTTTCGATAAAGAAAGCAATATAAAAACCGACTTTAAGGATGTTGCAGGATTAGAAGAAGCCAAAGTTGAGGTTCAGGAAATTGTAGATTTCTTAAAAACACCTAAAAAGTATACCGATTTAGGAGGTAAAATTCCAAAAGGAGTATTATTGGTTGGACCTCCAGGAACAGGAAAAACATTACTAGCTAAAGCAGTAGCCGGCGAAGCTAATGTACCATTTTTCTCCATGTCGGGTTCTGATTTTGTTGAGATGTTCGTTGGTGTTGGCGCTTCACGTGTTCGTGATTTATTTAAGCAAGCCAAAGAAAAAGCTCCATGTATTATTTTTATTGATGAGATTGATGCTATAGGTCGTGCGCGTGGCCGAAACCCAAACTGGGGAGCAAACGACGAGCGTGAAAATACTCTCAACCAGTTGCTTACAGAAATGGATGGCTTTGGAAATAACGTTGGTGTTATTATTATGGGAGCAACAAACCGTGCAGACATTCTCGATAAAGCATTGATGCGTGCCGGACGTTTTGACAGACAAATTCATCTCGAATTACCTGATATTAACGAACGCAAAGAAATATTTGGTGTTCACCTTAAACCATTAAAAATTGATGAAAAATTAGATCTTGATTTTTTATCGAAACAAACGCCTGGTTTTTCAGGAGCCGATATTGCTAATGTTTGTAACGAAGCAGCTCTAATCGCTGCACGAAAGGGCAAAAAACTTATCGAGAGGCAGGATTTTCTTGATGCCATTGATCGTATTGTTGGTGGAATGGAACGCAAAACCAAAATTATTACCAAAGATGAGAAAAAAACCATTGCATATCACGAAGCAGGGCATGCATCAATAAGTTGGTTGCTCGAGCATGCTCATCCATTGGTAAAAGTTACTATTATTCCACGCGGTAGAGCCCTTGGTGCAGCCTGGTATTTACCCGAAGAGCGTCAGATTACTACCCGCGAACAATTGTTAGATGAGATGTGCTCTGCTCTTGGTGGTCGTGTTGCCGAAGAATTGGTATTTGGAAAAATATCTACCGGAGCAATGAATGATCTTGAAAAAATTACAAAGCAAGCATATGCAATGATTGCTTATTTTGGTATGAGCGAAAAGGTTGGTCATGTTAGTTTCTACGATTCATCAGGTCAATCCGATATGGCATTTACAAAACCATATAGCGAGAAGACAGCCGAATTAATAGATGCTGAAGCTAAAGGGATTATAGATGAAGCTTATAAACGTTCAAAAGAGATTCTGATCAAACATATGGATGGTTTGAATAAACTTGCAGAAATTCTGTTGGAAAAAGAAGTTATTTTTGCTGAAGATTTGGAAGCTATTTTTGGTAAAAGACCTTGGCCTTCAACTCACGACAAAGAGTTTCTTTGGAATTCAAAAAAAGAACCTATTGCTGATGAACATTTAATTGCAGAATCTAAAGTTGATTCGGAAGAATCTGTTGATCCTAATGTCAAGAAAAAGAAAAAAATAGAATAATACTACATTCTAAATCATTAAAGAGTTGAGTAATCTTTTACAACGCACCATTACAGGAATTGTTTTTCTGACAATAGTAATAACTGCAATTGCAGTAAGCAAAATAACATTCTTGATTTTGTTTTTATTAATAATTATTGGATCGATGTACGAATTATTCGTATTATCGAGTAAAGAAAGCATAACACCCTTAAAAATATATGGAATTTTTGTAGGCATAATAATTTTCTTGGCAAACTATTTTTATGTAAATAACATCCTATCAGCCAAATGTTTTCTTTTAATTATTCCATTAATAATAGGTGTTTTCATTATTGAACTTTACCGAAAATCAGAACAACCCTTTACAAATATAGGATTTACTCTTTTAGGTTTGTTGTATATAGCTGTTTCATTATCCTTTGCAAACTATATCGTTATTGATGACCAGTTAAATTATAATCCTTATCTATTATTGGGTTTCTTTTTTCTAATGTGGTCGTACGATACTCTGGCATATGTTTTCGGCATATCATTTGGAAAACATCGTCTCTTTGAGCGAATTTCACCTAAAAAATCATGGGAAGGATTCGTTGGGGGTACGGTCTCAACAATAGGGATAGCTTATGTTGTATCGCTAATTTTTCCTGAATTACGATTTTTCGATTGGGCAATAGTTGCAATAATTACTTCAGTTGCAGGAACATTTGGCGATTTAGTAGAATCATCCTTTAAGCGCAGCATTGACGAAAAAGATTCAGGAAAATTACTTCCAGGTCATGGTGGTGTGCTTGATCGCTTTGATGCCGTTCTTTTTGCATTACCCCTATTTTTTGTATATTTACAGTTAATCCGTTAAAAGCTGCAAAAATTATGGCAATACACAAAGAAGGTTATAAAATTATTACAATCGTATTTTCTATTTTGGTAATTATAAACTTGATAATTTTTAAGTTTATTTCAATACCTTTTATTACCTGGACCATTCTATTAATATCCGTTTTGAAACTTTTATTTATACTAAGGTTTTTCAGAAAACCCACCAGGGAACTAATAACAAACGATAATTTAATTTATGCTCCTTGCGATGGCAAAGTAGTTGTTATTGAGCAAACTGAAGAAAATGAGTATTTCAAAGATAAACGAATACAGATTTCGATATTTATGTCCGTTTGGGATGTACATATAAATTGGTTTCCAATTGGTGGAGTAGTAAAATACGTTAAATACCATCCTGGTAAATTTCTGGTTGCCCGATTACCAAAATCATCAACAGAGAATGAACGAACAACAATTGTTGTCGAAAACAAAAATAAGCAACAAATCCTATTCAGACAAATAGCAGGAATTATTGCCCGCAGAATAATATGTTATGCCGAAGAGGGCAAAGAATTCAATCAGAATTCAGAAGTTGGTTTTATTCGTTTCGGTTCGCGTGTAGATGTTTTTCTTCCTTTAGGCACTAAAATTAATGTTAATATTGGCCAGAATACTATTGGAACAGAAACCGTAATAGCCCAATTTGATTAATTACGACCTATTTAATTTGAATTAAAACAAAACCACTTTAAGTATGAAAACAATTATTCTGATTTTACTTACAACCTTTATTTGCTTACCTCAGGATAATGATATTACAAAAGAAGTTTTTGCCATTGCAAAAAGAGGGAACAAGGTTTCTCTTCAATGTCAGGATGAAAATGCTATTGTTCATGCTAAAAATGCTATTGAATCGTGGGGATACTGGAAAGTTGTTTCTGACCAGAAAAAAGCAGATTTTATTTTAAAATTTTACCTTCGTTTTGAGGGTGCTGGCGTTTGTATCGTTAATGCAACATTTGTTGATCCAAAAACTGACGATGTACTTTATTCAACAAGAGAAGTAACATCGGTTAAAGAGGCAAAAGGTTTTGACTTTAATACCAAACGATCGGCTATGAGGCAAATCGTTGAACAGGTCTTTAAGCCAAATTTCAAATAAACGTATTTTCTTTAAATTTTCATTTTTAATCAAAGTAATTATCAATATTAATGCGGTAGAGCTTATCTTTTTTAAAGATAAAAGTATACTTTGTTCCCTCTCCTATTAACTGTAAACTATCTCCTTTGAAATTAAGATTATCAGAAAAACGATTTGTAAAAGCTGATTTTGGTATACCCACTTTAATCCCATTTACTAATTCGATTTGGTTGTTTAAAACTTTACCTGCAAGTAAAAACTCTTTGCCTGTGTGAGTTTTATAGAAGAATACTTCTGACTTTCTGTAATGAAATCGATAAATAGTATCTGTTTTTTCGGGATAGTGTGTATTTTTTCGAAGCAGTTTCTGCGTTTTAAATTTGGGTTGTGCCTGCGATGAAAAATTTTTGATATTCTCCTCAAATCCAAAAGGCTTTTCAAGAAATTTCTCTTGTGAGATTTTTGGATAATTCTGGTTACTATTTTCCAACGTTGAGCAACCTATAAAAACGATAAGAAGTACAAAGAATCTTTTCATAATGCTATTTTCATGCTAATGTACAAAAAACATCACATAAAAAACAGGATTACACCAGCAACTGCTATTATCGATCCTATGATTTCTTTTATCGTAAGTTTCTCCTTAAGGAATATAACTGCAGCTGGAATAATCAGAACAGGAACAATAGACATAATTGTTGATGCAACACCTGTTGTTGTGTATTTAACCGAAAGCAATGAAAAAGATACTCCAAGGAATGGTCCAAAGAATGCACCGATACTTAACCGTGTCATCGCTTTTTTATTTTTTACTGCACTAAAAAGTTTCGCCCAGCTATTTGTAAAAAGGAAAATAAGCATAAATCCAACAACCCCTGTTATTACTCTTATCTGCGTTGCTGCAAAAGGATCATAGTTTTCCATACCATATTTACTTAGAACCAATCCCCCAGCCTGTCCTAAAGCACCGCCAAAGGCCAGTAAAATACCAAGTATTGGATAAATTAGTTTTACTTTTCTACGGCCATTAAGATTATTCTCAGCATCATCCTTAGACTCTCGGTTAAAAAGAACAAGGATAATCCCAAAAAGAGTGAGAAACATTCCAATAAAATTCTGTCCACTAAGTTTCTCTCCCATAACAATCCACCCAATAAAAGCTGTAATTGGTGGAGTTAATGACATAATCAGCATAGAAACTCTGGCACCTACTACCACATAGGCTTGAAACAAGAATAAATCGCCCAAAACAAAACCTACCAACCCGGATAATGAAAGCCATATCCAATTATGAGTAGATGCACCAATGGGTAAAAATGATCCTCTCATAAAAAGGCCATAAATACCAATGAAAATAAATGCTAAGAATAAACGAATAATATTTGTAGAAAGAGAACCGACTTTTTTACTTGCTGATTCAAAAGCAAGAGCAGTTATGGTCCAAAAAACTGCTGTTAAAAGTGCAGCAAACTCCCCTGGGTGTGATTGAAACATATATTAATACTGGTTTTTAGATTTATGATTAGATTATTAACATCGATTTTAAAATCTCCTAAAAAAGCTTAATTTAGCTTTTTGCTTCTGCTTAGATTAGATATTTTTTAATAAGTTTAATATGAACAGCACAATTAAATATTTGTTTATTGGTCTTGGTATTATTATCATAGCAATAATCCTTTGGTTTTTTAAATCCATTATAACGTATATATTAATATCTGCGGTATTTTCTATTATTGGTAAGCCATTAG
>JAIFLC010000063.1 GCA_020049295.1 Bacteroidota bacterium | reverse complement strand
ATGGACAAAAATTGCTTTTAATTTATCACTCTCAGGTGTATTATAAACTTTTATGCCTTTAATATAGGTTTCTAAATCTTTAAGTTCATCAGCCAACTCATTCGAAATCGATAATTCATAACTAATAAGTGAGAATTGCTTGTTAGCAATTTTTTGTGCAAATAATGAAGGTAAACTTATCATAGAAACGAATAAACCTAAAACCAGATAGTTGAATTTCATAAATAATATTTTTTAATATTTTAATCAGGATGCAATAATCATTCCTTATATAATACAAAGTTAAAAATTATAGATAAAAAGTAACTATTAAATTTGATTGATATGTTTTGTTGAAATTTAGCAATTTGTAAACAACAGATATATAAATGATTATAATCTATCTTATAATTAATTATTAAAATAGTGTGAAAAATATTTCTAATTTAAAAATAAGTTGTAAATTTGACCAATTGGTTAAACCAAGTAGTTTAATTAAACGGATAAAACTGAATCCATGATAGAACAAGCAAAAGATACCGAAACTAAAATTCTTGATGCAGCAAAAGAAGTTTTTCAGCACAAAGGATTAACAGGAGCAAGAATGCAGGAAATTGCTGATCAGGCAGGAATTAATAAAGCATTATTGCATTATTACTACCGCACAAAAGACAAACTTTTTGAAAAGGTCTTTGAACTGGCTTTTTCTGTTTTTATTCCGAAGATTCGCGATATAGTGTTATCTACAGATAAATCGGTTTTCGATAAGATTAATTTTTTTGTTGATAATTATATAGACCTGCTTAATAAGCATCCTTATATTCCAGGTTTTGTAATAAATGAATTAAATCGAAATCCTCAGATTCTTGTCCAGGTGTTCGAAAAAAATGTTCAGTTTAAAGAAATGAATCTTTTCGAAAAGTTTGACGCTCAATTGAAAGATGAAGCAAAGAAAGGAATCATAAGGCCTATTGATGCAAGGAATCTAATGACAAATGTTATTGGATTATGCATTTTTCCAATTGTTGCAAGGCCTATAATACAAGGAATAATGTTCGACAATAATAAAAAGAACTATGATATTTTTCTCGAACAGCGCAAAAAAATGGTTATTGATTTTATTATTAATGCAATAAAGGTTAAATAAAATGAAACGAATAACATTTGTTTTAATACTATTACACCAACTTGTCTTTGGTCAAAGCAAAGAAATTAGCTTACAAGATTGCTATGATAAAATGCTCGAGAATTATCCTTTAGTAAATGATATTACAATTTATAATCAGGCAAGTGAGCTTAGAATTAAAAACCTAAATGCTGAATGGCTGCCAAAGTCAGAATTGAAAGCCCAGGCAACATATCAATCCGAAGCGTTTGCATTGGATATTGATTTGCCAATTGTAGTTGATTTACCTGAAGGATCCAGAGATCAGTATAAAGCTACAATAGATGTTAATCAGATGATTTACGACTGGGGTAGAATAAAAAACTCGAAAAATTTGGAACAATGCAACCTTAAAATAAATCAGCAGAACAATCAGGTTGAGCTAAATAAAATGAAAGAACAAATAAACAAGTTTTATTATACCATATTAATTCTTCAAAAAAACGAGGAATTACTATCGCTTATGCTCAGCGATATTGAACAAAAACAAGAAGTTATAGAGTCAGGAGTTAAAAACGGTGTGCTGCTTTCTTCGGATTTATATGCTTTGCAGGCTGAAAAATTAAAATTAGAACAAAGCATAAACCAGATTACCAATCAGCGATTATCTGCAATTCAAGTGCTGTCGGAAATTACTGGAATGGATTTGGATTCGGGTATAAAACTTATTCTAAACGATTATACATTAAATGGTTCGAACGATTTAAATCGCCCTGAACACTTATTATTTAATTATCAAAATGAACAGATTGATGCTTCAGCAAAGACACTTTCAAAACAAAATATGCCATTGGTTTTTGCTTTTGGACAGCTGGGTTATGGAAAACCAGGATTAAATATGTTAAATGATGAGTTTGATTCTTTTTATTATGTTGGAGTTGGATTAAGCTGGAAATTCTGGGATTGGAAACAAAATCAGCGTCAGCGAGAAATTATGTATTTAAATAAAAATTTAATTGAAAGCAAACGTGAAAGTTTTAATAAACAACTAACTATTGCTCTCGATAACGAGATAGCTAATATTGAAAATTATCAAACAGCACTAAATTCAGATATTGAGATTATTAAACTTCGTGAAGAAATTACAAAAAGCGCTTTCTCTAAACTTGAAAATGGTGTTATTACATCTACCCAATATATTACTGAATTAAGTGCCGAAACACAAGCAAAAATTAATTACGAAACACATAAAATTCAATTGATACAATCAAAAACTAATTATTTATATATAATTGGAGAGATTTAACAAGAAACAAGAAACAAAATATATGAAAACAAAAATTTTAGTACTAATTATTCCTGCGTTATTTGCAGCTTGCTCCGGCAATAATAATGGATCGGATGCTTATGGTAATTTCGAAGCTAAAGAAGTAATAGTAAGTGCCGAAGCTCAAGGAAAAATAATACAGTTAAATCTCGAAGAAGGAGAGCTCGTAAAAGAGAAACAGGTTGTTGGAAATATTGATACAACAATTCAATTTCTTCAAAAGCAACAATTATTTGCTCAAAAGCAGGCAATTTCAACAAAAATAGCTAATGTTAATGCTCAAATTGCAGTTCAGGAAGAGCAAAAACAGAATCTGCAGAATGAAAAATTGAGAATAGAAAAATTGTACACAGATAAAGCAGCAACACAGCAACAATTTGATGATATTAACAGCAAATATGATGTGCTGGTTAAACAGATCGCAGCCACCAAAACTCAGATTGATGCTATCTATAAAGAGCTTAATCTGGTTGATAAGCAGGTTGATGTTTTAAGTGAGCAAATGAAGAAAGCAATTATTGTAAATCCAATCGAGGGTACTGTTCTCGAAAAATATATCGAAGCGGGCGAAATTGCTGCGTTTGGAAAAGCAATATATAAAATCGCGAAGCTTGACGAAATCGACTTACGTGTATATATCAGCGGGGCACAACTACCAAATATCAAAATTGGCCAAACTGTAAAAGTATTTATTGATAAGGATAGTGATTCAAATGATGAGCTTGAAGGAGTCGTTTCATGGATTTCTGATCAAGCTGAGTTTACTCCAAAAATCATTCAAACCAAGGAAGAAAGAGTAAATATGGTGTATGCAGTTAAGGTAAGAGTTAAAAATAAGGGTAATTTAAAAATAGGAATGCCTGGGGAAGTAAAATTTTAAACTTTGCGTGATATTTTCTGAATCAAATGGAAAACAAAAATATAATAGAAGTCAAAGATTTAAAAAAATCCTACGAAAAGGTAGACGCAGTAAAAGGGGTCAGCTTTTCTGTTTCCAAAGGCGAATTGTTTGGACTTATTGGACCCGATGGTGCAGGTAAAACCAGTATTTTTCGAATTCTAAATACACTTATTTAAAAAATAAGGAATAATCTTGGTTATATGCCACAGCGCTTTTCGTTATATCAGGATTTATCGGTTATAGAAAACCTTGAGTTTTTTGCTCAGGTATTTGGAACAACAGTTGAAGAGAATTATGATTTAATTAAAGATATTTATTCTCAGATTGAGCCCTTTAAAAACCGTTTAGCCGGAAAACTATCAGGTGGAATGAAACAAAAACTGGCCCTTTCCTGTGCATTAATTCATAGTCCGGAAGTTTTGATTTTAGATGAACCTACAACCGGAGTTGATGCTGTATCAAGAAAAGAATTCTGGGAAATGCTCATTCGTCTTAAAGATAAAGGAATAACTATTCTGGTTTCAACACCCTATATGGACGAAGCAAATCTGTGCGACAGGGTAGCCCTTATTCAGAACGGCCATATCATGAGAATTGATAAGCCAGACAAGATAACAAATGATTTTGGAAGAAAGTTGTGGCAGATTAAAACAGAAAATATCTATCAATTAATTAATGATCTGCGTCAGATTGATTTTATAGACACAGTTTATCCATTTGGCGAATATCTGCATATTACTTCAAAAATAAATCAACTTGATTTTCAGAATTTAGAATCTATTTTAAGGTCCAGAAATCATGTTTCAATAGAGATAGCTGAAATTAACGCAAATATTGAAGATTGTTTTATGGAATTAATGAATAAATAATAAACCCAATAGTTATGATACAACGTACTTTTATAATTATACTATTTATTAATTTTCTTCTATTCCTGGGTGTTATAGGAGTTCGGAATGCTTTAAGCAAAGAAGATTCTGTTGGAAGTCCACCAATAAACAGGATTCTATTTATAATCACAAAGTTATTGTTTTTGGTGCCCTGGATTTTTTCATTTACAGGAGCATTGAGGTCAGAATTACTTCCTGAGTATTTTTCCTATAAATTGGCATGGATCGGTATTGCTCTTATTATAGTAGGTTTTGTAATTGAAATTGCAGGATATATTTCATTAGGGATTTATACCCGTTTTGGACTGCCTACAAGTGAATCAAAATTAATAACTAACGGAATTTTTAAATATTGCAGACATCCGATGTATTTGGGTTTATTTATTATGATAATAGGAGTAACACTTTATTTTCCACATTGGATTGCTATAGTTTGTTGTATTGTAACCATTTTTCTTCATCATAAGGTAGCCTTAGCTGAAGAAAAATACATGGCAAACGTTTTTGGGAAAGACTGGGAAGAATATAAAAAGGAATCTAAAATGTACTTATTATGGTAAATCATAATAATAAAAACATAATTGAAGTTAAAAATTTGGTAAAAAAATTCGGTGATTTTATTGCCAACGATAATCTTACGTTTAGTGTTAACGAAGGTGAGATTTTTGGCTTCTTAGGTGCAAATGGTGCAGGTAAAACTACAGCCTTAAAAATATTATCGGGATTATTATTTCCAACATCTGGAAATGTTATGGTCGCAGGTTTTGATGTTTATAGAGAGCGCGAAAAAGTAAAAAAGAACATCGGATATATGAGTCAGAAATTCTCGCTATACGAAGACCTGACTGTGAAAGAGAACATTCGGTTTTATGGAGGAATTTATGGTTTATCAAGCAAATATATAAAGGAAAAAACGGATGATTTGCTTAAACGACTTAAAATGGAAGACATAAAGGACTCGCTTATAACATCTTTACCATTGGGATGGAAACAAAAGATAGCATTCTCTGTGGCAATTTTTCATAATCCGAAAATTGTTTTCCTCGATGAACCAACTGGCGGTGTTGATCCAATTACTAGGCGCGACTTTTGGGAAATGATTTACGAAGCATCAAATTCCGGAATAACAGTATTTGTTACAACACATTATATGGACGAAGCTGAATATTGCGATAGAGTTTGCATTATGGAACAGGGAAGGATAGATGCTCTAGATACTCCAACCCAACTTAAAAAGCAGTTTAATGCAAAAAATATGGATGAAGTTTTTTTAAAGATAGCTAGACAACCAGTAACCAGTAACAATATAATATAATGAAACGTTTCTTGGGTTTTGTAAAAAAAGAGTTCAATCATATATTCAGAGATTATCGCACAATGTTAATCCTGTTTGGAATGCCTGTAGCGCAGATACTAATTTTTGGCTATGTAGTTTCGAATGAGATCAAAGATATCAAAATAGCTATTTATGATAAGTCGAAAGATAATGTTACTCAGAAAATCACCAATAAGATTCTTTCTTCGGGATATTTTATTCTCGATAGAAATTTGGTAAATGATAAACAGATTGAAGATGCATTTAAAACAGGAAATATCCGCGAAGTAATTGTTTTCGAACCTCATTTTGCAGAAAAACTTGAACGCGAAGGTAAAGCGAGTATTCAGATTTTAGCTGATGCATCCGATGCGAATACGGCCAATATTGTCAGTAATTATACATCGGCAATAATCAAAACCTACATGAGAGATGAATTGATGAAAGGGAATTTACCTTTCGAGATTGAAGCAAAAACCCAAATTTTATATAACAAAGAAATGAAAGGTGTTTATATGTTTGTTCCGGGTACTATGGCTTTGATTCTTATGCTCGTTTCTGCCATGATGACCTCAATTTCCATTGCTCGCGAAAAAGAAATGGGTACAATGGAAGTATTGCTGGTTTCACCATTACGCCCTTTGCATATTGTGCTTGGGAAGGTAATTCCTTATATCGGATTAGCATTTGTAAATGCAATTGTCATTATTGCATTAAGCTATTTTGTTTTTGGAATGCCAATAAATGGAAGTCTTATCTTCTTATTAGTCGAAACATTGTTGTTTATATTAATGGCATTATCATTGGGAATACTTATTTCAACTGCAAGCAATAACCAGATGGTGGCTATGTTTATTTCAATGTTTGCCCTAATGTTGCCAACCATGTTATTGTCTGGATTTATTTTCCCGATAGAAAATATGCCAAAAGTATTACAATGGTTAAGCTCCATAATGCCGGCAAAATACTTTATTATAATTGTTAAAAACATAATGATTAAAGGATCGGGAATAGAAGTTGTTTGGAAGGAAACACTTTATTTAGTCGGATTGACAGTTTTATTTCTTGTAATAAGTGTTAAAAAGTTTAAAGTACGACTTGAATAAGCTTTTAATTAAAATAATAAACGATTGTCCGTTTTTATTCATAATTGTTGTTAATGATTTTCTTCATTTGCCCCTCCCGAAAGCTTTCGGGACTAAAGGGTGTGAAGAAAATCAATTTGATCCCTTTAGGGATATAGGGCAAACAAATTGATTTTCAATTTATTTACCTAATATTTATGACACAAAACGGACAATTAAAATAATAATGTTGTAAAACAATAAGAAATAGCAATGAAAAAGATTCTATACATATTACAAAAGGAATTCATTCAGGTGTTTAGGAATAAAACTATGTTGCCCATGATTTTTGGAGTTCCAATAATTCAATTGGTAGTATTGGTGCATGCAGCAACACTCGAAATGAAATCGATTGATATGTATGTTGTAGATAAAGATCTATCAACCTTATCTACAAAATTGGTTAATAAGTTCGAAGGTTCTCCATTTTACAAAATTTCAGGGCGATCATTTTCCATCGACGAAGCAAATAAAGAAATCGAAAATAATTGCGCCGATGTTATTCTTCATATTCCAAATGGATTTGAGAAGAATCTGATTCGTAATAACTCATCTGAAATTCAATTGTTAATTGATGGAATAAATGGAACAGCTGCTAGCCTAATAAATGCTTATTCTACATCTGTAATTTTGGATTACAACAAAAACATCCTTGTTGAATTAACCCAAATGCCCAAATTGGCTGATATGGAACCTATAAGTATTCAAACATCGTATTGGTACAACCCTGAGTTAAATTATAAAACATATATGTTGCCCGGAATACTGGTTATTTTGGTTACAATAATCAGCCTTTTTATGACAGCAATGAACATTGTTCGGGAAAAAGAAATGGGAACCATCGAACAAATAAATGTTACCCCAATTAGAAAACACGAATTTATAATCGGCAAACTGTTTCCATTTTTAATTATTGCATTATTTGAACTTGCATTTGGTCTTACTATTGGTAAAGTGTTTTTTCATATTCCAATAGTTGGTAGCGTAAGTTTGCTCTTTGGATTTACACTGGTATACTTACTAGTGGTATTAAGCCTGGGATTATTAATTTCTACTCTAGCATCAACACAGCAGCAGGTTATGTTTATTGCTTTCTTTTTTATGCTGGTATTTATTTTAATGAGTGGAATTTTTACACCAACCGAAACTATGCCAATGTGGGCACAGAATGTTAATATTATCAATCCTTTTTATTATTATATGCGTGTTATACGAATGATTTTACTTAAGGGATCGGGATTTTGGGATATTTCTCGTGAGTTTTTCAGTTTATTGATTTATGGAACCATTATGCTTAGCTTGGCAACATGGAGATATAGAAAAGTAGCATAAACTATTACCTAAAATAGGTGCAACTTTCCCAGTCTCCATAACAGTATTGCTCAATTTGGTCCTTTGGAATTAACCCCTTCTTATACTGTATGGGGATTTCACAATATTCAAGCTTTGAACAGGGAGTTAAAAGTACCTTTAACTTTTTATAATCTTTTAACAGAGATTCAATAGAATAGCTATTGTGAACTACAGTTGCTGGATGCTTTAGCGGGAATATTTTTTTGTTTTTAGTATAATAAAGTTGCCCAAAAATACTTTTTATTTCATACTTATTTGGAATAGGCAATTCGTACAATTCAAATAAAAATCGGGTAACATGAAAGCCAAGCGTAACAATAATTTCAGGTTTTACTAATTCAATTTCATTTTTAAGAAAATGGGTATAACATATATACATCTCATCATGCCTTGGTTTGCGGCATTTGGGTAAGAAACATTTAAGTAAGTTAGTTTGGTAAATTCCATTTCTGTTTAATCCTATAGAATAAAGAAGTTGGTCGAATATTTTACCCGATGGACCAATAAACATTTTTCCATTTTTGTCCTCAGTTCTACCAGGCGCTTGAGCAATAAACATTAGCTTTGCTGGTATAATGCCCTCGCCACAAACTGCATTATTTCGTGACTTTTCTAAACGACAGCTTTTGCAATTTCTTATTTGTATGCAAATATCTGTATGATTAGTAATCATAAGGATACATTATTTACAAAATTACAGTTATTTAAAGTGATATAGTCTATGAATCTAAAGAATTTAGTACTTTTATAATCAAAACAAATGATGAAATTATGAAACATTATCATACCGTAATTAAATTTATTAAAGAGGATGTTTGGCGTATTCCTTTAAAAAATCTACCTAAATATCAACTTTTTTTAATTCGTCAACTTAGAGTTATATTATTTGCTATTCGTGGATTAAATGAAACCGACGTTAGTTTACGTGCATCAGCGTTAACGTATTATTCAATGTTATCGGTTGTACCCGTTGCTGCCATGGGTTTTGGTATAGCAAAAGGATTTGGATTTGATGAATATCTAAGTAAACAGTTGACTAAAAATTTTTCACAACAACAAGAAGTATTAAAATGGATCATTGATTTTGCAAATCGTTTCTTAGATAATGCCAGTGGCGGAATTATTGCAGGTATAGGTATTGCAATATTGTTATGGGCTGTAATGAGAGTTTTGGGTAATATTGAAAGCTCATTTAATGCAATTTGGCAAATTCGCACTCCTCGTCCGTGGTCGAGAAAATTTACCGATTATTTATCAATGATGCTTATTGCTCCAATTCTTCTACTTCTTTCAAGCAGTGCAACTGTTTTTATTAGTACACAAATTCAACAAATAACTACTGAGGTAGCTTTATTGGGGAGAATAAGTCCTCTAATTTTTTTCCTTGTAAAAACAATACCCTATCTTTTGATTTGGCTTTTGCTTACGGTTATTTATATGGTAATGCCTAATACAAAAGTAAATTTTATACCTGCATTTACTGCCGGGGTTATAGCAGGGACAGCTTTTGTTATAGTGCAATGGGCATATATACGTTTTCAGATAGGAATTTCGCAGTACAATGCTGTTTACGGTAGTTTTGCAGCTCTTCCATTTTTTCTTATTTGGTTGCAAACAAGCTGGTTAATTGTACTTTTTGGTGCTGAAGTGTCCTTTTCTGTTCAAAATGTCGAAAAATATGAATTCGATCCTGATATTTTAAATATTAATGCATATAGTAAAAAAGTAATTACGTTAATGATTTTACAATTACTTATTAAAAATTTTATTAAAGGTGAAAAAGCACTAACATCTGAAGAAATAAGCAAAAAACTCGAAATACCTATACGTATTGTCCGGGATAGCATTTTTATTCTGGTTGAAACGAATATCCTATCAGAAGTAACAACTAAGTTCGAAAAACAACATGCCTATCAGCCTGCGCGAGATATAAATCAGATTACCGTTAGTTTTGTTCTTAGTGCAATTGATCATTATGGTACAAGTAAGATTCTGTCAGTAACCTCTGCTGAACAGCATCAATTTAAAAAAATATTTTCTGATTTTGATAATGCCTTTAAAAACAGCAGTGGATCAATACTTATAAAAGATATTTCTGGATAAGTTATTAAATAAATATTTGGATTTTAAGTTAACATTTTTATATTTGCAGAATAGGAAAACAAGAAAATGAAGAAACAAGTTTTATATACAAGTTGGTGGTGGCAAATTATAATTCTTAAAATTAAGGATGTGATCTAACTTTGTATATATATAATATTATCAAGGCCGCAGGTTAATCCCTGCGGCCTTTTTTTATTTTAAAAATTTAATCGTATGATTTGCAATTATCAATATATCTTCTGGTGGCGAAAGATTCAATTCTTATGGCGAATGTGTTAGTTTCAATAGTAAATTATTGCTGTCAGAAACAAATCTAAATAATAGGCCAAATCCTTATTAATCGTTTGTTTTAATACCTCCAGCTTTTTAAGCTAGGGTAACTAAACGAAAGTCATTGGTGGACTTTAACTTAGATTAAACAGCAATAACCATATCAACTTTTAAATTTTTTTTATAATTGTTTAAATAAAAAATAAATCATGAACACACAATTAAATACATTAGAAATACAAAATCAATTAAAACAAGGATACTTTGGCGAATTTGGTGGAATGTTCGTTCCTCCGGTATTAGAACCTAAACTAAATGAGTTGTCAGACACATTTGAAAAACTTAAAAATGACAACGAGTTTATTAAAGAATTTCATTATTACTTAAAACAATATGTAGGTAGGCCTTCACCACTTTTTTTGGCTAAAAGATTATCTGATTATGTTGGAAGCCGAATATATCTTAAACGCGAAGATTTAAATCATACCGGAGCCCATAAAATAAACAATACCATAGGTCAAATTTTGGTTGCTAAATATATGGGAGCTAAAGAGATAATTGCCGAAACTGGTGCTGGTCAGCATGGAGTTGCAACTGCAACTGCTGCCGCATTGTTTGGACTAAAATGCAAGATTTTTATGGGTAAAAAAGACGCTGAACGACAACAATTAAATGCTTACCGCATAAAACTATTGGGATCGGAGTTTATTACAACCGATCGGGGTACAGGAACTTTAAAAGATGCAGTAGATGCTGCTCTTGAATATTATATTGAAAATCCTGATTCATATTACCTTCTCGGATCAGCTGTGGGGCCACACCCTTATCCAACAATGGTAAGGTTTTTCCAGAGTGTCATTGGAACTGAAGCACGAAAGCAGATTCTGGAACAAGAGGGAAGATTACCTGAGTCAATTTTTGCATGTGTTGGTGGTGGTTCAAATGCAATTGGCCTTTTTTCAGGATTTCTGGATGATTCTAAAGTAAGAATTCACGCTGCTGAAGGTGGTGGTGACGGATTATTTCCGGGGAGATCTGCATCTACTCTTGTACTTGGTAAACCAACCGTTTTTCAAGGAACATTTTCATATTGTATGGTCGATAAGGAAGGAAATCCAATTGATACCTATTCAATTGCTGCTGGGCTCGATTACCCTGGTGTTGGACCAGAACATTCGTTTTTAAAAGAAAACTTAAGAGCTGAGTACCATTGCGTAACCGATAGTGAAGCTATAGCTGCTTTCAAATTACTTTCGGCTCTCGAGGGTATTATTCCTGCAATTGAATCAGCACATGCTGTAGCTTTAGCAGCAAAATTACTTAAAAACAAAAATGAACTAAGCATTATTAACTTATCTGGCCGAGGAGATAAAGATGTTGACAGAAACCTGATTTAATTTTCTTTTTCCTTACAGGTTTTTATAACCTGTAAGGATTTTATCAAATTTTCAATTATTGGGTTACCTTTGCAAAAGAAAATTTTTATTGATGAATAATTTAAATAAACAGATTTTTGCAGAAGGATTGAAGTTGCCATTGGTGGAAGAGTTCTACACACTTCAGGGTGAAGGTTATCATACAGGTAAAGCAGCATATTTTATTCGAATAGGTGGCTGTGATATTGGGTGTAGATGGTGCGATTCCAAAATTTCATGGAATCCTTTATTGCATCCACTTGTAAAAATTGAAACAATAATTGCAAATGCTCTTAAAACCCCGGCAAATGCTGTCGTGGTGACTGGAGGAGAACCAAGTCTATATAATCTTGAGCCACTTACTTCTCGATTAAAAGAACACGGAATAAAAACATTTATCGAAACGGCTGGTGCAAAACCATTAACGGGACAATGGGATTGGATTTGCCTTTCACCAAAGCGACAAAGTCCTCCGGATGAAAGTTATTTTCAAATTGCAAATGAGCTAAAAGTAATTATTTATGATGATGATGATTATCACTGGGCCGAAGAAGTTGCAGAAAAGGTTAATCCTGAGTGTTTATTGTATCTGCAGTCGGAGTGGAGCAGATATGAACAGAACATTCAAGATATTGTTGATTATGTAAAGAACTATCCTAAATGGAATATTTCACTTCAGGCACATAAGTTTATGCATATTCCATAAAATTAATCCCCAACGTTGGGGATTTTTTGTACATTATTTGCTGGTATAAAAACAAACATTGTTTTATGAAATTATTTATTACAGGTTTATTCGTTGTTTACTCCATTTTTAGCTGTTTTGGTCAACAGCAGTACTCTACAGAAAATAAGAAAGCGATTAAATTCTACCAGGAAGCACTTGTTGCATTTGATCAGTTTAATTACAAGGATGGAACAGAATCAATGCAAAAAGCTATAAAAGCAGACAAATATTTTATTGAAGCTTATCTTGTTTTGGCAGAAATTAATACAGAACAGCGAATATTTAGCAAAGCAATTGATTATTATTATACTGCTATTAAGCTAAAACCTGACTTTTTTCCATCCATGTATCTTAGTTTAGCTCGGTTGGAAATGATTGAAAATAAATTCGAAGCGGCTAAAAACAACATTACTAAATTTCTTACTTACAATAATATCAGCAAAACAAAGCAAAACGAAGCTGGCAAGCTTTTAAAAACATGCGAATTTGCTATTCAGGCTATAAATAATCCCGTACCTTTTAATCCAGTTAATTTAGGAGATTCAATAAATACGAAGTATAATGAATATTGGCCTTCTTTAACTGCCGATGGAAGTAAACTTGTAATAACCAGAATGCTGCCTGTAAAAAATGCTGAAAACGAACCAGTAACTCAGTTTTGTACTCCTGAAGAATTTGTCAAAATTAATCCTGAAGGAATAAATAAAGTGTATGAATTATTTCAGGAAGATTTTTATTATTCAATAAAGGAAAATGATTTGTGGCGATTTGCAATTGAGATTGGTGCACCAATTCAAACAAATCAGAGCGAAGGAGCACAATCGTTAACTTCAGATGGGTTTAAAATGTATTTTACTGTTTGTTATAAACCCGATACTAAGGGACGTTGCGATATTTATCAGGCAGAGAAAATCGGTGATAAATGGAGCGATCCTATTAACCTTGGATCTCCATTAAATACTGGATCATGGGAAGCTCAACCATCAATATCGCCAGATGGTAAAATACTTTATTTTATAAGCGACAGAGAAGGAGGATATGGTGGTAAAGACATATGGGAGAGTGAATATTTACCAAATGGTAATTGGAGTAAACCTCAGAATCTTGGCGAAAAAATCAATACAACAGGTGATGAACAATCGCCCTTTGTTCATTTTGATAATAAAACGTTGTATTTTTCATCAAACGGTCATATTGGAATGGGTGGATCAGATTTATTTAAATCAGAGAAATTACCTGATGGATCATGGTCGGATCCCATAAATCTTGGATATCCAATAAATACAAGTTTTGATGAAATTGGATTAATTGTGAATGCAAGTGGGGAAAAAGCATTTTTTTCATCCGATAGATTTGCGGATAAAGGACGAGATATTTTTGAGTTCGAACTTTATCCTGATGCACGACCAAGTGCAGTATCATATATAAAAGGAAAGGTTTATGATGCTGAAAATTTGGAAAAACTGAATGCTCATTTTGAGTTAGTCGATTTAAGTACGGGTAAACCTATTATGCAATCAGAATCAGATAAAACAACTGGTGATTTTCTAATTTGTATTCCTACCGATAATGACTATATGCTAAATGTTTCAAAAGAAGGATATTTGTTTTTTTCTGATAATTTTTCACTAAAAGGAATATTTGAAATCACAAACCCATTTTTAAAGGATGTCGCATTAAATAAAATAAAACAAGGGTATAAGATTGTTCTTAAAAATATATTTTATTTAACCGACTCATACCAACTCGAGGAAAAATCATTGGCAGAGTTGAATAAATTGGTCGAGTTTTTAATCAATAACCCTACAATACGAATTGAAATATCTGGACATACCGATAATGTTGGCTCCAAAGAGTATAATTTAAACTTATCAGAAAACAGGGCTAAATCAGTTTATAATTATTTATTACATAAACAAATTGATACAAATAGGTTAGTTTTTAAGGGTTATGGCGAATCTATTCCTATTGATACAAACGAGACAGACGAAGGGCGTGCTAATAATCGCCGAACCGAAATTAAAGTACTATAAAAAGATCAGGTATTTACAGACAAAGAAAAAGTAATATAAATATGAATTTTACTTTGTATTATCTGAGGTTTTTGCTAATTTTATTTAACAATTCAATCTTTGAAATATAAATGAATCCATTAATAATTAACTCGGGAGAAGATACTCCAACAATTTATTTAGATAACCGAAAAGGTAAAATGGAATTTTCTGGTAGCTCAATGCCCGAAAATGCTATCAGGTTTTATAGACCTGTGATTGAGTGGCTTAATCAGTATGTAGAAAATCCAAAGGAAGAAACCGAATTTGTTTTTAGAATGAAATTACTAAATACTTCATCCTCAAAAGTATTTTATGATATTTTTAAAACCATAAATAAGCTTGGTGAAAACTGTAAAAATAAAGTAAGAATTTTATGGTATTATAGTTATTATGATGATGAAATCCGCGAGCAAGGACACGATTATAAAGGATCAGTTACAGTTCCTTTTGAATTAGTACTTATTGATGAGGAATAACCTGCAAGAATTCCCTATTCTTCTACGATAATCTTCTTTATCCGTTCAATCTGCATTTGCTTGTTTACTTCACGCAATTGTTGGGCGGTTTTGGTAAAAAACTGATGAACAGACAAAAACTTAACTTGTATTTTATTCCAATCGTTTAAGCTACCCATTTTATTTTGTTCTTTAAGTTCTTTGTAAAGGGTATTCGAAACCGGAATAAAATCACTTCGTCCGAGATAATCCAGATCTGAATCACACATAATGCTTTCCAATTTATTCTTTGGATTAGGTGGTAGCTTTGTAGCCATAATAAGCTCACATATTTTTTCTATCTGTTCTGGGGTATACCGATATTTTGGTAAATATTCACGAGCAATTTGGGTACCATTATACTCGTGTTCATCATAACTAATAACATGTCCTGCATCGTGAAACAAAGCGGCTGTTTTCAATAATAGAATTGATTCATCATCAACGCCTTCGCCATAACCAATTAATTCAGCCTGATTAATTACATCAATGGTATGTTTAAAATTATGATAATATAAATAGGATGGGAGTTCTTTTTCAAGTTTGTCTAAAATAATTTCTTGCAAATCAGTGAATTGACGAAGAAGATATTTATTTAAAAATATACTATTTGGTGTTTTTCCAGTTTTTCTTTCTAGCGAATATGCTGGTTTTATCCTGCGTAAAAAATACATCTCCATGTCGCCAATATACTTAACAGGAATTTTACCATTATAATCGCAAACAAAGTACTGTTTTACAAGCTCATAGGTCATAATGGAGATGTTGATTTGTCCTTCTTCGCTTGCTGAAGCCATCCGTGTGGCTATATTAACAGTATCTCCTTTTAACTCGTACGAAATTTTCTTTCTTCCCGAAAATGTTGCTGTAACCGGACCTGTATGAATACCCATTTTTAAATCCCAAAAGTTTTTGTCTTTGCTTTCGTATTCTTCTTTTAGTTTGGTTAAATATTCTTGCATTTCAAGAGCAGCCAAAACAACATCCACCGGGTTCGTAATATTTTTAACAGGAACACCACCAGCACACATATAGGCATCACCAATGGTTTTTATTTTTTCAATCTTATATTTTTTTACAATGGAATTAAAGTGAAAGAATATCTGGTCAAGTTCGTCAATTATTTCGGATGATTTTGATTGTATAGAAATTTTTTTAAATCCCTGAATGTCAGCATACAAAACAGTTGCCATTTGAAATCTCTGGGTACGGGTTTTAACCGAATCTTCAATTTCCTTTGGTATTAATTCAGGTGGCAGAGAAGAAAGAATTGATTCGTATTTATCGGTTTTTTCATTTAATAGCTGATAGCTCTCAGTTAGGTCTTTAATCTGATTTGATAGTTCTTTGTTTTCTCTTATCAGATCAGCAATTTTAAAAACCAGTTTTTGTTCTTGCTCTTTTTCCATTTCTGCTGTATGAGAAGCAATTTCTTGCTGTTTAGTTTTGTGTTCTTTTGTAAATTTATTCATTTTACAGCAATAATCAATTTGATTTGATAAAATTTTATAAATAATAACTTATACAGAATTAAATCCCAAAATGTTTTTCTAATTAAAAAACTTTTGATCGGTTGACAATTTCTGTTTACAAAAATTGCTGTTTAATAGATGAAAATCAGTAAGTAATAAATTAAATCAATTTTTTATTGTAGAAATTGAATGTACCTCGTCATTTACAATAACTTTAAGGATATATTGTCCACTAGTTAATTTGTGCAAGTTACTTAAGTTAAAATAACGATTTCCGGCATCTGAATTTACAAATGTTTTTTGTTCAACAAGACAGCCAGTTATATCATAAAGTTGAATAATAATATTCCCAGGCTTATCAACCTCTAATTCTATACCTAAATGATCGCTGAATGGATTTGGAAATAGTTGAATGAATTTTTGACTTTTGTTTATGATAATCTGATCTACAACGGGAACATTTAAATTAACATTTACAACATAGATGTCGCTATCCTGCTCTGTTATGTTGATGTTACAGCTATAATCACCCGCACTTAATGAATTGTTTGATAAATAAACTAATAACGTATCAGATTGCCCACTTTGAATTGTATCTTTTTGTTTGCTCAAGTTAATCCAACTTGGTTCTTCATTGTTTTCGAAGGAAATGGAATATATGTTTTGCCCTGTACCCGAATTATACAATATGATTTCTTTTATTGAATTTTCTGATATATTAAGCGTATCAAAAATTTCTGTTGGAGTAACTGCTATAGATGTATCTTTAAAACCAGGAACATTTAAATTAACATTTACAACATAGATGTCGCTATCCTGCTCAGTTATGTTTATGTTACAACTGTAATCACCCGCAATTAATAAATTGTTTGATAAATAAACTAATATAGTATCAGATTGCTCACTTTGAATTGTATCTTTTTGTTTGCTCAAGTTAATCCAACTTGATTCTTCATTGTTTTCGAAAGAAATGGAATATATGTTTTGCCCTGTACCCGAATTATACAATATGATTTCTTTTATTGAATTTTCTGATATTTCAAGTGTATCATAAATTGTTGTTGGATTAACTGCTATTGATGTATCTGGATATACGGGTATGTTTAAATTAACAGGAATCGCATATGTATCATTGTCACTCTCAGTTATGGTAATCAAAGTGCTATAATCACCCGATACCAAATAGTTATTTGTTAATGTTATTTCGATTGAATCGGTTTTTAAGCTGTTAATTGCCCCACTCAATTTATTACAGCTAATCCATGTGTTTTCGGTAGTATTTTCAATACTTACAGAATAGTTATTACTAACTGTCCCTGAATTATAAATAGATATTTTATGTACTGATGTTTCATAAATATTAAGTGAATCATCAATAGACAAAGGATTTATAAGAAGCGAAGTATCCGGAATAAATATGCCAATAGGAATAAAGTAAGAATCTCCATCTGTTTCACTTATAATCAAATTTGTGCTATACGCTCCAGGTTGTAATGTACCTTTTGCTAAAGTTGCCTTTATTGTATCGCTTGAGGCTAGATTAATTATTCCACTCGTTTTATTAATTGTTAACCAAGGATTTTCTAATGCGTTTTCAATCGATAGAGTATAATTATTGGCTTCAAGTCCTGTATTATGCAATACAATAGAATGCTCAACTAAATTCTCTGTATTTGAAAGGCTATCGGAAACTGAATTAGGTATTGCTGCCAGTGAGAAGTAATCAATAACGAAATCAATATGAATGGTCGAATTTAGATTTACAGGGATGTTTTTTACCTTTAAAGGAGTATATCCAACAACAGAACAAACAACTGTATAAATACCAGTATCAATAGGACGGTGAAAATCTCCAATATTTATGTCCGAATACACAATTGAACTATCATTTAACTGATCATGATTCTCGATGGAAATTTTTCCCTTAATTGGGTTTCCAAGCGGATCCTTAACAGTGCCATGTATTCCATATGTACACTCCTTCATAAAATCGATAAGTGACTGCCTGTTAATTCTCCAAAAGTAATTTAGGTTTTCTATAGCTAGAAGCTTTGTGCTTGATAATTCAATGGTTACTTCGCGGCAATGGTGCCAGTAATTCATATAATCTTGCCTTCCTCCAGTAATCACGTACCAGTCTCCTCCTTCTGTAACACCCGAAGAAGTAACATCTTTCATATAATTAGGATAAACAGTGCGCGCAGATGCTACATAATTTGTACAAATTCGTTTAAACCAATTTACATCAGCGTGAGGATTTTGTGAAGTTATCCAGGTATCCCATGGATAATTCATTACCTCAGCACCACCATGAAAATTTGCTGCCATTACAAAGTGTCTGCTACTTGCAAAATTCATCATAGCTTGATTCTCTTGCTCTTGAGGTGGATTGTTAAGTCCTATTCTGGGATCAGGATAATCACGGTTTAAGTCCTTGTTATTGGCATTGTAACGTGTGGCTCCAGAAACAGTCGAGTTTCCACCACGATAAGTACCATCAGGATTTGAGTTCGGGTTAATATAAATTTCAATTGAATTAACTAGTTTGTCTATTTCGGGATTTGATCCATAACTTGTTAAAATTGAGTCGATTAATCGTAACATTAAGATATAACCTGTAGCTTCATCTCCATGCATGGTACTGGTATAAAAAAACTCAGGTTCAGTTTCATCTGAAGAAACATTATCAGAAATTTTTATAACATATAATTGCCTTCCTTGTATCGATGTTCCAATAGAATCAAGTTTGCAAATTGATGGGTAATTTAACTGAAAATTTTTCATCATTTGTTGATAAACCTCATATGTAGGATATCGATCCCAATTTGACATTTCATGAACCGAATCGGCCATAATTATTGATTTTGGGGTATCTTTCTCTAAGAATTCAATTTTATACCCTAGTTTCTTAAATGCATCAAATTCATCTTGATTCGCGTATGCAAAAACATCGTTACCCTTAACATTATCAATAGAGATTATTTGCGTTATTTTTTCTAGTTCTGCTTTTGATTCAATGCTGAATTTAAAGTAGTATTCATTTATTTCCTGACTCAATAAAATATTGGAAAAGAGAATGCAAAGTAAAAAAAGGTATAATTGTTTTTTCATCATTTAATTAAATTCAAAATTCGCAAATAATTGAAACTATTGATTTGGATCCATAAGTCTGCCAACAAATAAAATAGTATTGGTTTCGTTATCTCTTATTAAATAAATAAATGGATGATCGGCTTTAAATTTAACTTCATCGAGTAACATGGCGGTTTTTCTCATTGTTACAGCAGTTGCTGCGGCAGCTTCTGTACCCTCTTCATTTACATCGATATATGCTTTGTGAATTACTTTGTCAATAGCTAATGATCTATCACCGGTGATACCTGAAAAATCAGCATTATTTGTAAATGCAATTGGCATTCCCATCTTACTTAATTGTTCTTGTAACTCGTAAGTAGATTCTGTCTTAAATTTTGGAATTGAAAGGGTTATTCTTTTTTCTTCCATCTTTTCAAAATAGGTTTCTATTAATCCTTTTTCAAAAATCTTTTCAATTTCCTCTAGTCCATAGTTTTCTTTTGGGAGAATAATTATTAGAGATTGGTTTCGATCGGCATATGGTATTTCTGCTATTGATAACTGATTATCTTCATAATAACTGGAATTGATATGGTTATTCATGAATGTTGCTTTGGTTTGGCATGTTTTAAATACATAGAAAACCTCTGAGGTATTTTGATTTTTATCAAAGACTTTATCCCATCTTGCTTTAAAATATATTGCATTTACAAGAACCATGCGTGTTTGACTATGAATTGATCCATCAGGTAAAAGATCTTGAATTTTATTTTCAGTATTTTTTTCGACCCAATTATTTATAGTTATTCTTGATTTTTCAGGATCAGCAATAAAGTTAGTAGGAATAACTCCTGCATTATAATATTTATCTGTAATTGACAAATACTGTGTATTGATTTTCATGTTTTCCTGAAGCCATAATGAATTGGCAATCTTTAATATAACTCCTTCAGAACTATTGTCAGTAAGCTTTTTAAAAAGCATCTCATAACTTTTATGAAGCTCATCTTGATTCGTTGAAAAATAAAGTGTTTTACTCATCTGTTTCAACGTTTCTCCCGAAGCCCCAGCATAAGTCATTGCAAGGGCAGATGTTATGCTTATTGGTGAATAAAACTGATTGATCGGTTTGGACTTAATATGTTTGTATAAATCGGCTGAAAATTTAGTATTGCCATCTGAAATGGAGTTGATATTTTGAGCCATAATATTTAAGCTTAAAAAGGTAAAAACAAATATTAAAAAATGATTCCGCATGGTAATATTTTTATTAGGTTAATACCACAAATTTACAAAACCAAATCAATTATTAAACCAAATTCGGGTTAAAGTGTTTTATTATGTAAAAAGCTAGTGTTTAGTTTTATGAAATAAATAAAATTGAAATTTGCTTTTTAATTTTGTATCTTTAAAAATTATTAAGTTCAAAACAGCTATATTATGAGACAAACTTTATTGTTATTTGTATTAATCTGTTTAATGTTGGTAGGTTATGGACAGAGTATTTCTTCGTCTGTAATAGCAACAGCAGGAGGTTCTTCTGAAGCTGGAGGAATAAATCTGAGCTGGACAATGGGAGAATTAGCAATAGAAACCTTTACTACAACTAACCTGATTTTAACTCAAGGATTCCAGCAAGGGTATTACGAAATAACCTCAATTGAAGATCCACTAACAAAACGAATTGATTTACAAATTTATCCAAATCCTGCTATTGATATTATAAACATACTAATTGAAAATCAGGATAGTAAATCCATAAGAATAGAATTGTATAGTATTGATGGGAAGCTGGTTACGAATGAGCAATGGGAAAATACTGGATCCCCTTATCAGTTTCAATTAAATCGATTTAGTTCAAATCAATATATTTTAAAAGTGATTGATTTGGATAATGGAATTTCAAATTCATTTAAAATTATTAAAAGGTAGGTAGTATTTATACTTAATTTATGATTAATTAAGTAGTTACCGTTTTAATTATTTTGTAAACATATATAAAAAAGCTTTATTTGTCATTTTTGGATAAATAAAGCTTTTTGTTTATATGATGATAAAGTTGGATCTCATAATTGTTTTAATAGTCATTGTATTTATTCTAGTATCGCTTTATAAAGATCTACTTGGAACAACTTTTACGTTTGTAATTGCAGTTACAATCCTTGGTTTCTTTAAAATTTTAACTCCTAAAGAAATCCTTAATGGTTTTGCCAACGAACAAATTGCTGTGATTATTCTATTGTTAGTTTTAGGAGATATTATCCGTCAAACAGCAATCATCGAAGTAGTTTTTGATAAACTTTTTAAATCAGCAAGGAGCTATAAAGGTTTTTTGGGTAGAATGACACTGGCAATTGCAGGATTCTCTGCATTTTTAAATAATACACCTTTGGTTGCAGTGATGATGCCTTATATTAATAATTGGTGTAAACGTAACGAAATTTCCCCATCAAAATTTATGATTCCTTTATCATATGCTGCTATTATTGGTGGTTGCGCTACTTTAATTGGAACTTCAACCAATTTAATTGTTAATGGGATGTATGTTGAACAGAAAATTATTCCAAATGCTGAATCATTAAATATTTTCGAATTTGCATGGGTAGGTGTACCAATGATTTTCATAGGATTTCTTTATCTTGTATTTTTTAGCGATAAATTACTTCCAGCAAGACCAGATTTGTTGTCTGATTTTTCTCAAAATTCCAGAAGATATATTGTAGAAACTGAAATACGAAAAAATTCACATCTTATAGGTAAAACTCTGGAAGAATCAGGATTAATAAATCTAAAGGGTTTTTATCTGATTGAGATTTTCAGAAATAATTATAAAATATCATTTCTATCATCTGAAATTATTCTTCAACAAGATGATCTGCTTATTTTTGCTGGTGATACAACAGTCATCACCGATATGCTAAATGGTGATTCAGGGCTAACATTGCCTAGTGTAGGAATGCTAAATAAAAAGAAGCAAACCGAAGTGGTTGAGATTGTTATTTCGCATAACTCAAAAATGATAAACCGATCGGTTAGTGAAATTCGTTTTAGAGCAAAATTCGACGCAGCAGTTATTGCAGTGCACCGAAATGGAGAACGTATCTCAGGAAAAATTGGCGAAACAATTGTTAAAGCGGGTGATGTTTTGTTATTATACACAGGGATAGATTTTTTTTCGCGCTCAGTTGATACCCATGATTTCTATTTTATCTCAAAAGTTAAGGATTTTCAAAAACTCGAATCCTATAAAATTTGGACATTATTAGGTGGTACTTTATTAGTCATTCTTTTATCAGCTTTGCATTTGGTAAACCTATTTATGGGATTGATCGTTTTGCTTATGGTTGTTATTTCTATGAAAATTGCTAAACCTAAAGAACTTTATAAAGCAATTGATTATAATTTAGCCATGATAATTGCACTTTCTCTAGCCTTAGGTACTGCTATGATTAAATCCGGAGCTGCTGATCTTGTTGCCGATGTAATTGTAAAAATATTTTTGCCACTTGGCAAGGTGGGTTTATTATTTGGAATATATTTTATTACGACAATGCTTGCTGCTTATATAACAAACAAAGCTGCTGTAGCAATTGTTTTTCCTGTATCTATTATGATGGCTGCAAATATGGGTTTAAATCCAATTCCTTTTGTTTTGGTAGTATCTTTTGCTGCCGCCGGTGATTTTTTTAAAATAGGATTCCCCTTAACCATGATTTATATGGTAGTAACTGTAATTATTCTCCGACTTGTTTATTTATAAAAGATGATCGACTTAAATTTACTAACAAGCCTAGCGGTTAAAGCTTCACTCAAAGCAGGAAATGATATTCTCAAGGTATATAAATCTGCCGATTTTGATATAACAATCAAATCAGATAATTCGCCCTTAACATTAGCTGATAAAAAATCACACACTATTATCATGGAAATGCTTAAGGAAACAACCCTTCCGGTATTAAGCGAAGAAGGTGCCGATATTCCATACGAAACAAGAAAAAACTGGGAATATTTCTGGCTTGTTGACCCATTGGATGGCACTAAGGAGTTTATTAACCGCAATGGCGAGTTTACTGTAAATATTGCACTTATTCATAATGATACACCTATTCTTGGTGTAATCTATGTGCCGGTTACAAAGGATTTATATTATGGAAATATGGAAATTGGAGCATTTAAAGCAATTAATGTTGATGAAGGTTTAAACTTTGAGAACCTCAATTCTCTATTACAAATGAGTTTCAGGCTACCCTTTTTTATCGATGATGAAGTAATTACTGTTGTTGCCAGTAAATCGCATTTAACAAAAGAAACATCAGATTATATTGAGGAGCTGAAAAAGGCAAATGGATATATCAATCTTATTTCAAAAGGCAGTTCGCTTAAACTTTGTATGGTGGCTGAAGGTACCGCAAGTATTTATCCGCGTTTCGGACCAACCATGGAGTGGGATATAGCCGCCGGACATGCTATTGCCTCTGCTGCTGGTTGTAATGTTACGCTTAAAGATGAAAAAACTCCTCTTGTATATAACAAAGAGGAGCTTCTAAATCCCTGGTTTATAGTTAAAAGATAAACTACCAGATAGCGTTTACAAAGTTAGATGGTTCAAATATCGACAAATCAAGATTTTCAGGAAATTTAATATCGAAATATTCTTCGTCCATAATTAACTGACCGTTTTTGTAGAATAGAATCTTTGTTGCCACGAGCTTCCCATCAATGGTTTGATAATTAGAAAAAACAGTTTCATTAATATCCTCTTTTTGATATTTAGTGTTTTTAACGAAATAGAGAAATTCCTTATCAATATAAAATTTATTAGCTTTCTCCTGTTCTTCAGTTACTCCAATACAATACATTGGTCTTCCATTAATAGTGGCAGAACACATTTTATTTAAATCATAGCCTAATTCCTTTATTTTGGAATAGATTTCTTCTGTTGGTAGTTCATAAATATCAAGTCCCAGCACTATTAAATCATGTAATCGTTTATAACCTGTAACCAGCAAACTGTCTTTAAAAAGATAAATACTGTCATTTCTGAAAATAGCACCATTTCCTGTATCAAATCCATCAAATTTAAGGATAAGCTTATTTGGGAATGAATAGGCTTCGTACCAAATTTCTTTGCCAATAACAGAATCGTTTTGGTATTTATTTACATGCTGTGCAAATGTAAAATGCTTGTAAAAAGTATTATTGTACTTTGCTTTCATGATTTCAATAACATCGAATCCGGTTTTTGGACTTTTCTGGCATGAAAGCATTGAAATACATATAGCAAATAATAGAAAATATAATTTTTTCATTTGGTTTATTTTAAATGCTCAAACATAAACATCATTGTTTCCAAATCAACTGTATTCATAATATCTTCGATCACATTTGTTTGAGCTGCATTTGGACTTAATAATGCATCTTTAATCATAAATGCTTTGTAATCATGATTGCTTGCTCCAATATATGTTGCTAATACACATCCGGTTGCACTTAATCCGCACAAGAGAACTGTATTTATTCCTTTTTCTTTCAATATTTTATCTAAATCTGTTTTATTAAAACCATCACCATAATGCTTAATAATCATTGGGTATTCATTAGAAAATTTGATGGCAGGATCAAATTTAAATCCTTCTGAATCAGGTGCAGGACCCCATTGTTTGTCCTGATGATAAATACGTATTATAGGCAATTTAAAATTTTCAAATACCCAGATTGCGCCATTTATCATTTGGAAAGCACGATCTTTGTCACTTTGATCCATCATTGGAACAAAAGCATTT
>JAIFLC010000186.1 GCA_020049295.1 Bacteroidota bacterium | reverse complement strand
TTTAACACTTTTTATCACAGTATAATAATCTATCCCGCTAATAGCGGGATTTTTTATCTTCATTATTAATTAAAAATTAAAAACTGATTTGGATCATTATTCATCTTAGGTTGATTTTTGTATGTTTGTACTGAAAAGAATTAGAAAAAGCAAACTAATGAACAAACTTTTATCTGGTCACCAATAATTCACAAATAATAAAATACAACAAGCATGCTAACAACATTATTCAATCACAGATCAATTCGAAAATATAAAAATACACCGATTTCAGAAACCGATCTTCATGAAATACTTGAAGCTGGAACAAGAGCATCGACTACAGGCAATATGCAGCTATATTCGATTATTGTTACCCGCGATGAGGAAATGAAGAAGAACCTTGCTCCTACTCATTTTAACCAGCCTATGGTAATGCAAGCTCCTGTATTACTTACATTTTGTGCTGATATAAACCGATTTAACAAATGGTGTAATAATCGTAATGCTGAACCTGGCTACGATAATTTCTTGTGGTTTACAAATGCTGCAATTGATGCTATGCTGGTTGCACAAAATTGTTGTATTGCTGCCGAAAGCAAAGGCCTGGGAATTTGTTATCTGGGTACAACCACATACACCGCTGATAAAATGATTGATATATTAAAGCTTCCTAAAGGGGTTATTCCAATTACTGCAGTTGTAATTGGACATCCTGATCATAATCCCGGATTAACTGACCGCTTGCCTCTTAAAGCAGTTGTTCATTACGAAACCTATAAGGATTACTCTAACGAAGATATTAACAAGTTGTATGCTGATAAAGAAGCTCTTGAATCGACAAAACAACTTTTAATCGAAAACAAAAAAGAAACACTTGCCCAGATATTTACAGACAACCGTTACAAAAAATCAGATAACATTCATTTTTCAACTGTTTTCTTTAAAGTTTTAAAAGATCAGGGATTTTTTAACCAATAGAATATTTTTGTAGCTAATTAGAAAACTTGTTAATTGCAAGCTACCAATCTAAAAGGTTAATCTGCAAATAAAAAATCATTTATTTTAAATATTAACTATTTGATTTATTGAACAATAAACTAGTTAACAAATCAAAACGCAACCTTTCATTTATCTATTGCATCTAATCAAATATAAATAACCAAAGATAATAATAGGTTTATTCAGCATGCCAGTTAAATTACTTTCATACAACGAACTGACTGATTTGCATCATGCAAAATCAAAACCTATAACTCAACCTTATTGCCAAAGAATTAATAATTGGTCAATTTTAATTTGCGACGGTGATGCAGGATTAAAAATCCATGATGAAACAAATCCCTTAACAATCACAGACAACTTAATAGCGCAGTTTTCAGACATACACGCTTATGATGTTATTTCGCTTAATAGTGTTTTAATGTTAATCGGGAATAATGGATTTTACCAGTACGATTATTCTGATTTGCAGAATATTGAACTTTTAAGCACAATAACTGTGATGAATTAACCCCCTAATTTGTTTTGTTTCGTCAGATGCGCATCATCTGTCTGCACAGAAAAAGGGACCTTAAAAGTCCCTTTTTCGCTTTTTATATCTTAACTAATTTATTTAGGATAGATTTCCCCTTTTGCAGCCTTAAGTGTATTCTGAAGTAAGGAAACAATAGTCATAGGTCCTACTCCTCCAGGCACAGGCGTAATAAATGATGCTTTTTTAGAAACTTCATCAAACTTTACATCTCCAATGAGTTTCCAGCCAGATTTAGTGTTTTCGGATTTTATACGGGTAATACCTACATCAATCACAACAGCACCTTCTTTTAACATTTCGGCTGTAAGAAACTCTGGTTGGCCAAGAGCTGCAATTACAATATCTGCTTTTGAAACAATATCCTTTAGGTTTTTTGTACGACTATGTGTTAAAGTAACTGTTGCATCGCCAGGATTCGCTTTTTGACTTAATAAAATGCTTATGGGTTTACCAACTATATTGCTTCGTCCTATTACCACAACATTTTTTCCTGATGTCTCTATTTTATATCTCTTAAAAAGCTCAATAATACCAGCAGGTGTTGCAGATACATATGCTGGCAAACCAATAACTATTCGGCCCAAATTAATAGGATGAAAACCATCAACATCTTTCTTAGGATCAATTGCTTCAATTACTTTTTGTTCGGAGATATGCTTCGGTAATGGCAATTGCATAATGAAACCATCTATTGCAGGATCGTTGTTTAGCTTGTCAACAGTTTCAAGAAGTTCTTTTTCGGTAACTGTATCCTCAAATCGCAAAACGGTTGAATCAAATCCAACTTGCTTGCATGATTTTTCTTTGTGTCCTACATAGGTTTCGCTGGCACCATCGTGACCAACAATAATGGCTACCAAATGGGGAGTTTTTTCTCCTCTTTTCTTCATTTGCTGAACCTCTAAGGCAATTTCTTCTTTTATTTCAGCCGAGATTTTATTTCCATCGATTAGAATCATATCATTAATTTTTGATGATAGGCAGAATATCCAATAACTCTCTAAAATACTTTTTTATAAATGGACTATAGTTCTTGAATGTTGTTTTAATTGTCTCTGGTCTAAAGGCCAGCTTTATAAGATAAGCAGAAAAGATAAAATCATCTCTTAAAAAAATCTATTATCTTTTCATTCCTTGCATTTTACTCATCAGGCCGGCCATTCCTTTGCCTTCCTTCATCATCTTCATCATCTTCTTAGTTTCGTCGAATTGTTTAACGAGTCTATTTACCTCCTGAATATCTGTTCCACTTCCTATTGCAATTCTTTTTCTTCGGCTACCATTAAGAACTGCTGGATCGTTTCTTTCTTCGGGAGTCATCGAATGTATTATCGCTTCAATACCCTTGAATGCATTGTCATCAATATCGAGGTTTTTCATCATCTTGCCCATTCCAGGAATCATTCCAGCCAGGTCTTTCAGGTTACCCATTTTCTTAATCTGCCCAATTTGGTCGATAAAATCATTAAAATCGAATTGATTTTTAGCAATTTTTTTACTTAGTTTTCTTGCTTCTTCTACATTATATTGATCCTGAGCACGCTCAACCAACGAAACGATATCGCCCATTCCAAGAATACGATCGGCCATACGTTCGGGATGAAAAACATCCAACGCATCTAATTTCTCTCCAGTACCAACAAACTTAATAGGTTTATCAACAACCGAACGAATTGATAATGCAGCTCCACCACGGGTATCTCCATCGAGTTTAGTAAGCACAACACCATCAAAATCGAGTTTATCATTAAATTCCTTAGCTGTATTCACAGCATCTTGACCTGTCATTGAGTCGACAACAAACAATATTTCCTGAGGTTCCACTGCTTTTTTAATAGCAGCAATCTCTTTCATCATTTGTTCATCAATAGCTAAACGGCCAGCAGTATCTATAATAACCAGGTTTTGTCCATCCTTTTTTGCTTGTTTTATTGCATTTTTTGCTATCTGTACAGGATCTTTGCTTTCCAATTCGTGATAAACAGGGACTTCTATTTGTTGCCCTAAAATTATAAGCTGTTCGATAGCAGCTGGACGATAAACGTCGCAAGCAACCAACAACGGGTTTTTCTGTTTTTTCGATTTAAGATGTTTTGCCAACTTACCGGAGAAAGTTGTTTTACCCGAACCTTGCAAACCAGCGATTAATATAACAGATGGGTTTCCTTTTAAGTTAATATCAGTAGCTTGTCCACCCATGAGCATAGCAAGCTCATCATGAACAATCTTAACCATCACCTGACTTGGTTTTAAAGCAGAAAGAACATCCTGCCCTAATGCTTTTTGCTTAACGGTATCGGTAAATGTTTTTGCGATTTTATAGTTTACGTCAGCATCGAGTAATGCACGACGAACTTCCTTAAGTGTTTCGGCAACATTAATCTCCGAAATTCTACCTTCTCCTTTTAGCAATTTAAACGACTTCTCTAGTCGCTCTGATAAATTCTCAAACATATATTAAAACCTTTTTTAACTTTTACAAAAATATAATAAATATTGCGACCAGCAAAAGCACTACATCCTTTCCGGAACATCAATTCCAAGAAGATTCATTCCAGATTGAATAATCTTTCCTATTTGCTGCGACAAAAATAAGCGGAATAAAGAGATATTCTCATCCACCTCATTTAATATTGGATGATCGTGATAAAACTGATTATACTCTTTTGCAAGATCATAAACGAAGTTAGCAACTATTGCCGGACTCAATGTCTCTGATGCATCAAAAAGAATTTCAGGGTATGAATGTATCTGCTTTATAAGTTGCAATTCTTTATTGGTCGCAGTTATATCTGTCTTTATTTTATTAGGAGTGATCGAGTTTCGTGCTTGAGCTTTCTTTGTTAATGAAACAATTCTTGCATAGGTATATTGAATAAAAGGGCCTGTGTTTCCATTAAAATCGATCGATTCTTTGGGATCAAAAGTCATATTTTTCTTTGGATCGACCTTTAGAATAAAATATTTTAATGCTCCCAATCCTATTGTTCTATTTATTTGTATTCTTTCTGCTTCACTGTATTCATCAAGTTTTCCAAGCTCCTTCGACATTTCTTCGGCAGTGTGGATCATTTCGTCCATCAGATCATCTGCATCAACCACAGTTCCTTCGCGCGATTTCATTTTACCCTCGGGTAGTTCAACCATACCGTATGACAAATGAAATAAATACTCTGAAAAACTATATCCCAGCTTATTCATAATAAGCTTTAACACCTGAAAATGATAGTTTTGCTCATTTCCTACAACATAAATTAGCTCATCTGCATTAAAATCGGCAAAACGCTGGTGTGCGGTTCCAATATCTTGTGTAATGTAAACCGAAGTGCCATCAGCACGCAATAACAGTTTCTGATCAAGGCCTTCTTCGGTCAAATCGACCCAAACAGAACCATCATCTTTCTTTAAAAATACACCCTTTTCTATTCCTTTCAGAACAATTTCTTTTCCAAGCTTATACGTATCCGACTCAAAATATATCTTATCGAAATCAATACCCAGATTTTTATATGTAATATCAAATCCCTTAAGAACCCAACTGTTCATTTCTTTCCACAAACCAATTGTGGTCTCATCTTTGGCTTCCCACTTGCGAAGCATTTCCTGAGCCTCAATTATAAGTGGTGCATTTTTCTTTGCTTCTTCCTCGCTTATTCCTTTTTGAATAAGCTCGTCGATTTGTTTTTTATACTCCTGATCGAACTTAACATAAAAATCGCCAACCAGATGATCCCCTTTTTTACCAGCTTTCTCAGGTGTAATTCCATTACCCCATTTTTGCCAGGCTAGCATTGATTTGCAAATGTGTATTCCTCGGTCGTTTACAAGATTAACCTTAATAACCTTGTCTCCTTGTGAAGCAATAATTTTAGCTACAGAATATCCCAACAGATTATTTCGGATATGTCCCAAATGGAGTGGTTTATTTGTGTTTGGTGATGAATACTCAACTAAAACAATATTGGGTTTTTCTTTGTTTATAATATAACCATAATCTTTTTTTTGTCCAACAGAATTCAAAAATGATAACCAAAAATTATTGTTTAGTGTAAGATTCAGGAATCCTTTTATAACATTAAATTCACTAATATCATCAATATTTTTCTTGATATACTCGCCTATTTCAGTAGCGGTTTGTTCGGGTGGTTTTTTTGAGATTTTAAGTAATGGAAACACTACCAAGGTATAATCTCCAACAAAATCTTTCCGGGTCTTCTGAATTTGAATACTTTCCGGATCAACCACCTGACCATACATCTGCTGTAAAGCTTCCAGAACCTTATTTTTTAACTGCAATTCGATACTCATACAATGATTTGCTAATTTATTTAAGCGAACAAAGATAAACATATGCACAAAAAAAAAGCAATATAGAGTAAAAGTATTTGGACTTAAGTTCAATAATATGATTAATCTTTTAACCCTAAGCTTACGCGTGAGGTTAAAAAACAAATTTTCAAGATAGGATTTTGCCCATTATTTTATTATCACTCGAATAATTAAATCATAAATGAACCAAATTCGTTTTTCATCCGTTCATTTAAAGAATAAACTATGGCGTAATATTTGAATCTAAAATAATAATATATTTGTTGGTTAAATAAAAAATAATAGTTATGAGTTTAAATAAGTCAATAATATTGGTAGTTCTGGCATT
>JAIFLC010000198.1 GCA_020049295.1 Bacteroidota bacterium | reverse complement strand
TTTACAAGTTTTTTGAAAATGATCTCTATATTTTTTAGAAAATATAGAGATTTTTTATGATCACCAAAAAAATGATAATTCTCCTTTTTTTTAATTAGAAATAGTGCTAATTATGCAGAATTATTTTAGGTTTTAAAATCAGATTAATAACTAAAAAAAATTATAAAAATGTTCAACAAATTTATTGCATCCATCCTTCCATACTTTCCAAAAAGTTTTGTATGGTTATTTTCAAAAAGGTACATTGCCGGAAAAACTGTTGAAGATGCTATCAGAGTGTCAAAAGAATTAAACAGTCAGGGTATTATGGTTACCATCGATATTTTAGGTGAGTTTATTAAAAATCTCGATGAAGCTGAAACCAACCGAAAAGAATATATCGAACTTATCGAAAGAGTTGAAAAAGAGAAAATCAACGGAAACTACTCGGTAAAACCAACCATGTTTGGTTTATTGCTCGATAAAGAGGTTTGTTATAATCACATCCGTGAAATAGTTGCTAAAGCAGCATCGTATAATAATTTTATCCGTATTGATATGGAGGATTCTCCATGTACAGATATGGAAATTGAAATTTATCGAAGATTGAAATTGGAGTTTCCTAAAAACGTAGGATTGGTTCTTCAGGCATACATGAAAAGAACATTAACTGATATTCAAAGTTTAATGGATATTCACAGTCCTGAAGCTCCTCTTAACTTCAGATTATGTAAAGGTATTTATGTTGAACCTGCCAAAATAGCTTATAAAGCCTACGAAGAAGTGAACCAGCATTTTATAGAGGATATCGATTTTTGTTTAAAAAGCGGAATTTACCCTGGTATTGCTACACACGATAAACCTGTTGTTGAAGGTGCATATAAATTGATTGAAAAATACAATGTTCCTCGAGAGAGATACGAATTCCAGATGCTTTATGGAGTTACTCCAGAATTACGTAAATCAATCCTTGATAATGGTCATCGCATGAGAGTGTATGTTCCATTCGGCGAACAATGGTTTGGATACTCAACCCGCCGTCTAAAAGAAAATCCAAAAATGGCATGGCTAATTATTAAAGCTCTTTTTGTAAGAGGATAAAAAAAGAGATCTAAAACATAATAAAAGCACAAATCAAAAGGTTTGTGTTTTTTTTTGTTTAAAATTTATCTATAAAAAATCATTGTTGTCCGGAAAAGATATAAATAAACTTTATAATTATAATAGAATTCAACCTTTTCTTAGATTTCGCCACGATGTGGCTTCACTTTATTTGCTAATTAATTTCTACAAAGATTCTACTGCTACGCAGTATTTATATTAGCAACGTAGTTGCTATATCTTTGTAAATAAATACAATAAAAAACTATTAAAGCAACATAGTTGCGACATATTTATCAGTTACAATTTAACCGGACAATAGTGATAAAAAATAATTAATCATCTATTTTTAATTCTTTAAAACGTTTTGTAATATAGTATTAAATTTAACTTAACATTTAGTTAATATTAGTTTGCTAACTTTGCAAATTATTCATGTAAACGAGAAAGAATTAAACCAAAATTCAATTTTATAAGATATTTAAACTTAAACAACTATTCTAGTTAATAATATAATGCGCAAATTCTCCTACCAACGCAAATTATTTGCTTATTTCTTTACTTTGTTCCTGGTTTATACAATAATAATTGTACTGTTTCAATATTCGCGCGAGAAAAGGTATCGTGTTGATCATTTAAATACAACCCTTTCAGATATTTCTGAAATCACAAAGAACTTTATCGAGAGTAACTCAATCACAAAATCGAATAATTACTGGTTGCTCGATTCATTAGTTAAAATTTTTCCTACTCAGGATATTCGATTAACTATTGTTGATAAAAACGGATTAGTACTTTACGATAACTCTGTTTCGGATGTCAGTAAAATGGAAAACCATATCGACCGACCCGAAATATCAAAATCAATTTATGCCAATTTTGGATACAACATAAGAAAATCGACAACAACCGGAGTTGAGTATTATTATTATTCACGTTTTTATGGAAATTACTTTGTAAGAACAGCCGCAATTTACAATATACGTGTAATTAAATTTTTAAAAACAGATAAGTTATTTTACTTGTTTATTTTTTTAATTTTTGGAGCAGGATGGATTATCTTAAACTTTGTAACCCGCAAATTTGGCGAATCTGTTACAAAGCTAAATGACTTTGCTTCTCGAATAATAAATGACAAAAGTTTTAAACCCGATATCCGGTTTCCAAAAGATGAACTTGGTGCAATTAGCAATAAAATTGTTGAGATATATCAGAACATGAAGCAGGCAATGGATAAGGCGGATATCGAAAAGGAAAAACTGTTTGGCCATATGTATGTACTCAACGAAGGCGTTGCATTTTATGATATGAATAAACAAAGCACATTATTTAATAATCAGTTTATTCAACATTTAAATAATATTTCTAATCAGTTGTCTATTCGAGCCGAAGATTTTTTTAGAATTCATGAATTAGGCGAAATACATGCATTTATTAATGAGAAAATTGATAATTCAAATTCAATTGCAGTTCATGAATTACCCCGTTTTGAGAAGACGGTAGCTAAAAGTGGTAAATATTTTAATATTCAGTGTATTATTTTTCAGGACAAAAGCTTTGAAGTTATTATTACAGATATTACCAAAAGAGAGAAAAATAGAATTATTAAGCAACAAATGACTTCGAATATTGCTCACGAACTAAAAACTCCTGTAACTTCTGTAAAAGGATATCTTGAGACTATTCTTAATAATCCAGATATTGAACCCGAGAAACAAAAGCACTTTCTCGAACGTGCCGATGCTCAAGCTAACAGACTTAATGATTTGATTAACGATATTGTAATTCTAAACAAAATAGAAGAGACAGGAGATCATTTTATAAAAGAAAAACTAAATATCCTTGAGGTAGTAAATGAAATTGCAGATGAATATTCGAAAGAAATAAGAGATCGTAAAATGTTACTTGAAATCTCTATAAAACCCGATATTGAAATTAAGGGGAACAGATCCTTAATCTTATCCATTTTCCGAAACCTGATTGGAAATTCGATAAACTATGCTGGTGAAGGAACTAAAATATGTATTAATGCATATCATCAAGATAACAAATACTATTATTTTTCATTTTCAGATAATGGGGTTGGGGTGCCTGATGAACATTTACCCCGTATTTTTGAACGGTTTTACAGGGTTGATTCTGGCAGGGCGCGTAAATTCGGCGGAACAGGCCTTGGACTGGCAATCGTAAAAAATGCGATATTATTTCATAAAGGTGAAATATCGGTTCGAAATAAACAGGAGGGAGGAATAGAATTTCTCTTCTCTCTGCCTAAACTGATTGAGTAATTTATCTCTTTTTTAATTACGCGATATTCGTAAAAACAGCTTGAATATCTTCGTCTTCCTCAATACGGTCAATCAGTTTTTCAATATCTACTAGTTGTTCTTCTGTAAATTCAACAGGTGTAGTTGGTATACGCTTTAAAGATGCCTTTTGTATTTCAATTCCTTTTTCGTCAAATGCTTTTGAAAGTGATCCAAAGTTTGTATAATCACCATAAGCGTAAACAGTATCCTCCTCAATCTCTATTTCTTCCAAACCAGCATCAATAAGCTCGAGTTCTAATTCTTCAATATTAACATCATCCGATTTTTCGAATTCAAAAACTGCTTTCCGCGAAAACATAAATTCCAGAGAACCTGTTGGAACAACAGAGCCTCCCATCTTGTTAAAATATGATTTTACGTTGGCAACAGTACGTGTTGTGTTATCGGTAGCACATTCTACAAAAACGAGAACGCCATGTGGACCTTTGCCTTCGTAGTTAACCTCAACAAAAGTTTCGGCATCTTTGCCTGCAGCTCTTTTTATGGCAGCATCAATATTGTCTTTGGGCATGTTTTGTGCCTTGGCATTTAGAATTGCTGTGCGTAGCTTGGCATTTAGTTCCGGATCAGAACCACCTTCCTTTGCTGCTACAGTTATCGATTTTCCGAGTTTTGGAAATATTCTCGACATTTTGTCCCATCGTTTTTCTTTCGATGCACGGCGATATTCAAATGCTCTTCCCATAATTGTTTTTTTACCAAATTTAAGATGCAAAAATACAAACAAGATTGAATTGTTATTGTTTTTATAGTGATTTTTTTATAGTGTATTTCTTTTTTACTTTATCAATTATTAAAAGAGTAACTATGAAAAAGATAATTATTTCAATATTTGCTGTAATCCTATTTCAGGTAATAGGAATTGGTAATTCAATTCCAGAATTGTTAACACCAATCAAACTAACTGAGAATCTGTATGCAATTGAAAATCCTCATGGTGGAAATATTGTTTTTTTTAGTAACCGAATAGGGAATTATTGTTGTTGATGCAGGTGCAAGTACAATTAATGGAATGCAGATAGTAACTGCAGTTAAATCTGTTTTCGACAAACAAATAAAGTATGTTATCTATACTCATCTTCATGGTGACCATGTATATGGTATTGCATCATTTCCCTCTGATATTAAGATAATTGCACATGCAAACCTGGTCGACAATTTTAAAAATATAATTGAGCCTCAATTAAAGGATAATATTGAAATAAGAATACCTGAAAATATTGCAAAATTAGCTTATTTAATGGATAGCATACCTAATAAAAAAAGTGAAGAATATCTCAAGGTTTATCAACGATATAATGCTTTAGGGTCGTATCTTGGGGAGCTTAAAGAAGTTAAGATTCAATATCCCGATACAACTTTTACCGAAAAGTTTGAACTAACATTGGGGAATGAAAAGATTATTCTCGAATTTTTAGGAAGTGGCCATACTAACGATAATATTGTTGTTCGATTTCCAAAACAAAATGCAATTCATACTGGTGATTTGATATTTAATGGAACTATACCATATGTTATTGCTTCGCATGGAGCAACAATAAAAGGCTGGACTGAGATTGTTGATAAGCTAGTTAAGAGTAATTATAAATATGTAATTCCTGGTCATGGAAAAATTACAAATAACGATGCCTTTAAAACGCAATCTAATTATTTTAAGAAATTAACCGGAAAAGTTGTTGAACTTAAAAACCAAGGAAAAAGTTTGGATGAGATTAAAGCTGGTATTGATATTAATGAGTATGGACTAAAAGGAAATGAAAGTCAGTTTCCCTTAAATATTGAGGTTGTTTACAAAGAATTATAGTTTACAGAATTATCATTAATAAAATAATGGGTCGATTAATTATCAACCCATTATTTGTTTTTAAAAGTATCTATTGTAAATTTTTCACTACATCAATTACTTCTGGTAAATCCATACCCAGGTCTTTAAGATGCTGAATTGTTGGAACACCATTTGGAGTCCATCCACGGCGCTTGTAAACTGCATCGAGTAACTGTTCGTATCGGTTTTCGCGATATTTACGGGTAATTGCTACCTTCTCGGCAGTAGTTTTTCCAACCGGATCAACACCGATTATTTCTTTCATCTGCTTGTCATAGCGCTCTGCTCTTGATTCGTATTCTTCGTTAGTAACAGGACCAGCAGCACGGTAAGGTTGAGCATCATGTTTACGTAATCCATAACCACGGCGAATATTGAATATACGCTGGAAATTATAAACACGTTCCGACATACGGATTAGTTCTTCTTTATTGAAATCATTGCCAGTTACGGCTTTATAAATGGCCACGTAATTATCAACGTGTTCAGGAACTTTAGCAGGTTCGCTAGTTTTTGCGTTATCAACTGGTTCAACATCATTCCATGGAAGTTTACATAATCCCATTAAACCAAACCATGTACGGAACATTGGGAAATAATGCAATGCTTCGGCTTTCTTTTCGAAAGTTGGAATCTGGTTGTTTACCATATCCATAAATATTAACCAGGCTTCGTCGTGTTGTGGTCCCTTGTTGGTCATTGCATAACCACCTTGCTGAGCCAGTGATTCTTTCGAAACATATTGTGAGTATTCCAAACCTTTATTTTCCATTCCGATATCTTGCATAAATTGAGCATCACCCCAACCTTGAGCGGCAAAATATTCTTTCATTTTGCGAACACCCATACCGGCAATTTTACCAAAGCCTTCGCCTTTAGCCATTTGGTGCAATACTTCCATTGCTCCATCAGCATTACCAAAGTTTAACTTAAGACCACCAGT
>JAIFLC010000148.1:1022-7269 GCA_020049295.1 Bacteroidota bacterium | reverse complement strand
TATGATGCAGCAGCAACCTTAATTAATGAAATGAGCATAATTAAAGAGACCTTGCAGAGTGATTTACAGAAAATTGCACAAGCAGGAATTCCAAGAGATATCCGATTTAAACAGGGTAAGGAAAACCTCGGACTTAAATAAGTTTGTAAACAAGAATAAAAAGGTTCAAATTTTTTTGAACCTTTTTTTTGCTTAAATTTCAGATCTATTTAATTGATTATAATATTGATTCTTGAATCACCATATAAAAAAAAATTCCTTTTCATTTTGTGTTTGTGCTTATCACAAGTGATGGTATTTGGCCTTAATGATATTAGACTAAATGCCCCAATTGAAAAATTCATTTTATCGGATACAACCAATAATTCTGATAGCAGTATTCTTATTAAACTTAAAGAAAAAGAGCTTAGAAGTGATCAATTCTACGATTCATTAAGACTTAAAGCATCACAGAATTCATTTACAAAAAAAGCATTATCGTTAATACTTGTAAATCAATCTTCAAGCAATCTCCGCATTTTTCCTGAATCAGCTATTAATGAGTTGTATTTTGATAAATATAAGGGAAAAACTATTCGATCAATTGAGATTGTAAGGCTTGACGTTTTCGGACCAACTCTTAAACAATCGCAAAGTACAACAGCTAACTGGGCACAACGTACGGGTAATCTTACACATATAAAAACCAGGGAAACTATTTTAAAAAATAATCTGCTTTTTGAAGAAGGTGATACCATTGACCCTGTACAATTAACCGATAATGAAGTATTATTAAGAGGTTTGGATTTTATAAAAGATGCTTTTATACAAGTTATAGAAATACCTGAAAATGAAAATTTGGTTGATATATTAGTAATTACCCGCGATATATGGTCAATAGGTTTCTCTGTTAACTTTTTTAATATTAATTCAGGATCAATCGAAGTATATGAAAATAACCTTTTAGGACTTGGACACCGATTAGAAGGAAATTTGCTTTTTAATACCTTGTATTTGCCTGCAATGGGATATGAATTTAGCTATCGCATTGACAACATCAGTAATTCTTTTATAAAATCAAAAATAAACTACTATAAGGCTTTTGATACCGAAAAATTAGGATTTGAAATCTGGAGAAAATTTCACTCATCAAATACAAAATATGCAGGTAGTATTGCCATTTCGCAAACTTCGACAATCAAGAACATAAAAAAAGAAGATACCACACTTCTAAATGTAAGGTTAAACTACATAACACAAGATTACTGGTTTGGAAGATCATTTCAGCTTAATACATATAACGCAGAATTTAAAGACAGAACAAGAATTGTAATTGGAGCTCGATATACCAGCAATTACTTTTATGAAGGACCTGAAGTTAGCGAGCGATATAATTACCTCTATCATAATAATCAGGTTTTGCTTGGTACTATTGCTTTTTCTCAACAAAAGTATTATAAATCAAATCTTATTTATGGATTTGGTAAGATTGAGGACATTCCTATTGGAAACCTAATTCAGGCAAATATTGGTTATGAACAAGATGAGTTTTTCAGAAGAACCTATATGGGAGCAAATTATGCTGAAGGATTTCATTTTTCAGATTTTGGATATTTAAATTATTTGATTGATTTTGGAGGTTTTTTTTATAATAACGAACTGGAACAAGCAGTTGTTGCTTTAAATCTACAATACATTACAAAAATTCATTTTCTGAATAGATTAAAGCACAGAGAGTTTTTTGGATTTAATTATACAAGAGGAATTAACCGATTTGATGATGAATTTATCAGTTTTGATTCAAACAGAGATATCTGGGGTTTTAAGAGTGACGAAGTATATGGTAACAAAAAAATTGCCTTTCATGCCGAAACAAATGCATATACCGATCTCTTTCTATATAATTTCCGTTTTGTATTTTTTGCTTTTGGAGATATTGGATTTATAGGACCTGAAAACAAATCTCTTTTTAAAAACAAAATGTATTCTGGTGTTGGATTGGGTTTTCGTATCAGAAATGAAAATCTTGTTTTTAAAACGCTTCAGTTTAGATTTGCATATTACCCGACCGTTCCTGTTGGTACAGATCATTTGTATTATATGTTTTCTGGTGAAGTATATTCAAAACCTATGAGCTTTGAACCCTCAGCCCCATATATAATTAGTTTTAAGTAAAATGTCATTTTAAATATCTTTTAGCCCTTTATTGCTAAATTTATAGAAAGTATTTTCTAAAATATCGTAGTGCTTTTTCTATTTTTGCCTTATGCGAAACTATTTTTCTCCAACTATTGTTGATATAGAACTATTTAAACAACAATTGCTACATTGGGGTAGTAATTATGACATTTTTGTTTTTCTCGACAGTAATAATTATTACCAACATGTAAAATCAGAATTCACCTATGATGAGTATGACTTTTTAGCCGGAATATCTGTAAATGAAGAATTAAAAATCAAGAATAGTAATAGTTTTGAAACGTTAAAAGATTTTTCAAAAAAACATAAGGATTGGATTTTTGGATATTTATCCTATGAACTTAAAAATGAGATAGAGGATTTATCATCAAGTAATATTGATGAATTGCAATTTCAGAATCTGCATTTTTTTATTCCTGAAATCGTTATTACATGTAAAAGTAAAAAGGTAAAAATTCATTATTCTAATAATCAATATTCTGAGAAAGATATTCAACATCTTATAGATACAATTCAACAAATTAGAGTAAGAATAAACATAGATTTAATTTCCAAAATTGATTTAAAATCGAGATTTACAAAATCTGAGTATATCGCTACAGTAAATAAACTAAAAGAACATATACAGAAGGGCGATATTTATGAAGTAAACTTATGTCAGGAATTTTATTTTAAATCGCAGATTGATCCGCTGGAAATCTTTATAAAACTGAAAGAGATATCTCCTACCCCATTTTCGAGTTTTTATAAACTGTATGACAATTATTTAATCTGTGCAAGTCCTGAAAGGTTTATCAAAAAAAAAGAAAACAAAATAATTTCACAACCAATTAAAGGTACTATACGAAGAGGGATTGATGAAAAGGAAGATTTGTTGTTAAAAGATAAATTATTTAATGATCCGAAAGAACGATCTGAAAATATTATGATTGTTGATTTGGTAAGAAATGATCTATCCCGCACAGCTAAGAAAGGATCGGTTCAAGTCGAAGAAATGTTTGGAATATATAGTTTTCAGCAAGTTCACCAAATGATTTCTACGGTAGTATCTGAGGTTGATGAAAGTACAGATATTATTGATGTAATAAAAAATGCTTTCCCAATGGGCTCAATGACCGGAGCACCTAAGATACGAGCCATGCAACTTATTGAACAATATGAAAAAACAAAACGAGGACTCTATTCAGGTTCAGTAGGATTTATTACTCCAGATAAAGATTTTGATTTTAATGTGGTTATTCGCAGTATTTTATACAACAAAGCAAAAAAATACGTATCTTTTACCGTTGGTGGAGCGATTACCAGTTTATCTGATCCTGAAAAAGAATTTGAAGAATGTCAGGTAAAAGCAAAAGCAATTACCAAATTATTTAACATTTAATTATGATTGAACAGTTTCAAAACTATATTCAGGTTAATGATCTCTTCGGAAAAAAAGAGAAAATATTGCTTGGTATAAGTGGAGGAATTGATTCTATCGTTATGTTTCATCTTTTTCGGATTTCAGGATTTACAATTGGTGTAGCTCATTGTAACTTTAGTTTACGTGGTGAAGAATCAGATCAAGATGAGGAATTTGTTCAGAAACTAGCTGATAACTATAATATTCCTTTTTATACAAAACGGTTTAATACAAATACAATTGCAGCCAACGAAGGAATATCCATCCAGATGGCTGCCCGCGATTTGCGATATGAGTGGTTTGAAGAATTGAGAAAATCAGAGAATTACAATTATATTGCAATAGCTCATAACTCCGACGATCAGATTGAGACTTTTTTGATTAATCTTGCCCGAGGTACCGGTATTAAGGGATTAACCGGAATAAAAAATAAATCAGATAAAGTAATAAGGCCCTTGCTTTTTGCAAGCAGAGAGGAAATAACTGATTTTACCAAAAGAAATAATTTTCTTTTTCGCGAGGACTCATCGAACAACTCAACGAAATATAGCCGTAATAAAGTACGACATGAGATAATTCCTGCTCTGGAAAAGGTAAATCCTAATTTCAGAAAAGTAATGATTGAAAATATTCAACGGCTAAAAGAAACCGAACAGGTTTTTAATCAATCGGTTTTGGAAAAATATGATAAGGTTGTAAAAGAGAAAAATCACTTATTGTTTTTTAGTATTAAAGAGCTTAAAAAACTCGATCCTGTTGAAACCTACCTGCATGAATTTATAAAACCTTACGGATTCTCAAGCACCCAAATAAAAGATATAATTTCCGTTTTTGATAGTACTTCGGGTAAACAGTTTCTCTCAGCAACCCATCGTATTATTAGAGATCGTGATTTTCTTATTCTGGAAGAATTATCTGCTCAAAAAGGAAATGTATTCTATTTGAATGAAAATGATGAAAAATTTAATTATCCAATCAGATTATCGATAGAAAAAATAGATATAGAAAATGATTATACTATCATAAAGGACTTTACTATTGGTCAATTCGATCTTGAGAAACTCGTTTTTCCACTAACTATTCGCAGATGGCAGAATGGTGATTACTTTATGCCCCTTGGAATGGATAATCTTAAAAAGGTAAGCGATTTTTTCATTGATAAAAAGCTCTCTATCGCTGAAAAGGAAAATGTTTGGATCTTAGAAAGCGAGAATAAAATCGTTTGGATAATTGGGTTACGGCCTGATGAACGGTTTAAGGTAACAAAAGATACAAAAATTATCATTAAAATAAATCTGAGTTAAGAGAGGATACAGGATGCAGGATGCAGCTCGTATTTTCATTTATCGAGAGAAGAAATCCTTTAAAATTAGCAGATTGCTTCAGTCGCCAACTCATGAACAATAACATATTTTTTTTTCCTTTCGAACACCCCATCTTATAGTCATAACGAGCGCAGCGAAGTTATCTTTAAAGACTGCGAATGAGTCCCAAAGGCCTCATTCGCAGTGACTCTTTACTGTGGTTGTCATTTCTGTATTTTATAAAAAAATGTTAGCTCTTGCAATATTAAATGAAAAAAGGTTGTCCGTAATAGACAACCTTTTCAAATTAAGATGAATTTAGGTTAAATAGTAGCTATAATGCTCCTTCGTCGTATGCTTTTTCGCCATGTAAGGCAGCATCTAGCCCTTCTTTTTCATGTGCCTCCGAAACCCTAACCGGAGTAATCATATTAATAAGAATCAACATTAAATAAGTAAAAATAAATGCATAAACAGAAGCTGCAACAACAGCTATTAACTGTTTAAAGAAAAAGGATGAATTTCCCGCTAATAAACCATCAGCTCCAGCTGGATTTAAACTTTTATATGCAAAAACACCAAGCAAAACTGTACCTAAAAATCCGCCAACACCGTGTACTCCCCAAACATCCAAGGCATCATCCCATTTCATTTTGTTTTTTAGCTGAACAGCAAAATAACAAACAAAACCAGCTGCAGCACCTATTATAGGAGCTGACCATACAGGAACAAAACCTGCACAAGGAGTAATAGTTGCCAAACCTGCTATACCACCAGTTAACAACCCAACCAATTTAGGTTTTCGTTCTCTCGACCACTCAATAATTAACCAAGTTACAGTTGCAAAAGAAGCAGCAATATCGGTATTTAAGAATGCTGTAACCGTAATTCCATCAACAGCTACTTCGCTTCCTGCATTAAAACCATACCAACCAAACCATAATAATCCACTACCAATAGCAACAAGAGGAATACTGTTTGGAGTAGAATTTTTGTCAACTCGTGCTCCAACATAGAATACAGAAGCCAATGCAGCAAAACCAGCAGTAGCATGAACAACAATACCACCAGCAAAATCAAGTACGCCCCACTCAGCTAATAAACCACCACCCCAAATCATGTGAACGAAAGGATAGTAAACAAAAATTTGCCAAACGGTTAAGAAAATCATATATGATTTAAAAGTTACACGATTTGCAAAAGCACCCGTAATAAGTGCAGGTGTAATAATGGCAAACATCATTTGGTAGGCAATAAAAACATATTCAGGAATTTTGCCATTGGTATACATCGAATCAACTCCAACACCCATTAAGAATGCTTTATCGAAGTTTCCAATAATTCCACCAGCACCACCACTAAA
>JAIFLC010000148.1:0-984 GCA_020049295.1 Bacteroidota bacterium | reverse complement strand
AATCCAGGTGTCATTAACATTACCAGGCTGGTTGCTAACAGCATAAACCCGGTTGAACCAGTTTCTAACATAAAATATCTCCTTTATTAATTAATAATTGATTTTTATAATGAAATTCCTAGAACCATAAAAATGTTCTGCGTTTGAGGATTTGTAATAACCGATACAGCAAAAGGAATTGAGAAATTATCGGTTACTTTAATTTCTTTTGTACCAGTAATTCCTAAATTAACCACTCCCATATAATCGCCATAAAATCCTGTCTCACCCTTGTCTAAATCAGGAGCAATAACATTTACACCCAAAAATGCATGTAACGAAATATCAGAAAGAATAGTTCTTGAATATCCCAATTCGACATCCGTAGAATAGAATTTATCACCATTTGCCTTTCTTTTATCAGCACCCCAAATATTGGTCGCGATTAAAAGTGTAAAAGGTATTTTTTCGGTTCCATTAAAAGAAATAGAAGCTTCGATCAAATGACCTGTTTTATCTTCGTTAAACTCGTAATACTTGTTATTGGCCAAGGTGTCATTTGGGAAAAAATAATCGGTAATTGTAAAGCTTAATACATCATTAAATGTGTAAGAAAGAAATAAATCGGTTTCCTGTGTTGCAGAAAAAGAGCCTGAAGTAATTTGACTTGTAGCAAAAGCGCCCCAATAGCCAATGGCAAATCCACCTGCTGTTAATTCGATGCCAGGTTGAATGCTTGGCGATCGGCCAAAATCAGTACCTCGCCATACATATCGGCTTACAAAATCTGAACCAATATTAACGTTTAACTTGCTTTCCTTTGTTTCTGTTTCCTGAGAAAAAGCAGAAAAATGATTTGCCAGAAAAATCAATACACTAATAGTAATCAGTCTTTTCATATTTACTCTTTTTATATTAATAATTACAATTTGAATCAACCAAAGGTAGAAGTAATAAGCACAGATATAATAAGGGTTTTAGCGTAATTATTAGTAAGAATGATAC
>JAIFLC010000045.1 GCA_020049295.1 Bacteroidota bacterium | reverse complement strand
TTCCATAACATTCTTATTTTGTTTATCCTGTTCCCAAAAATTAGAAGCCATTTTTAGAACAGCAATTAAATTTGTTGGACTAATCAGTATTATTCCTCTTTCATAAGCATAGTTCCATAGTTCTGGATCCTTTTGAATTGCAATAAGGAATGATGGTTCAATTGGCATGAACAACATTACAAAATCTAACGAATTAATATCAACTAGATCTTGATATTTCTTTTCACTCAATTGTTTTATGTGATTTTTTATTGATATTAAATGCTCATTCAATGCTCTTTCCTGTTTTTCCTGATTATCTGCGGTAACAAATCTCTCGTAAGCAACTAACGAAACCTTAGAATCTATTATAATATTTCTATTATCAGGAAACTTTACAACAACATCGGGCTGAAAACGATTACCGTCTTCGGTTTTGAACGACGGCTGAACAAAATATTCACGATCTTTAACCAATCCCGATTTTTGAAGAATATTTTCCAGAATTAGTTCTCCCCAGTTTCCTTGTGTTTTTGATTCGCCTTTTAGCGCTTTTGTAAGATTATTGGCTTCTTCACTAATCTTATTGCTCGATTCAATCAGGTTACGTATTCGCTCCTGAATAGAAGCTCTATCTTCAATATCTTTTTTATGGGTTTCCTCAACACGCTTCTCAAAATCTTTAATCTTTTCCTGCAATGGTTTTAGTATTGCATCAAGATTCGTTTTGTTCTGTTCTGTAAATTTTCCTGTTTTTTCTTCGAGGATTTTATTGGCAAGATTTTCGAACTCTTTAATAAACTTTTGCTGCAGCTCATCAACCTCCTTTTTTTGTTCATTCAGTCGTTCTGTAATATGCTTAAGATCTGATTCTTTACTAGTAATTAGCTTTTGCAAACTCATTATTTGAGAATCCTTATAATCATTCTCAGTTTTTAAAGCTTGTAAGTTCTCGCTAATCATATTTAATCTCTCTTCTTTTACCTTAATTTCTGTAGTAGTATTGATCAAATCTTGTTGCAGAATTTCAGATTCATCTTTCGATAAACCCATATTTCTGTTAAAAACCAACCTGCTAATAAACCAAGCTGCTGCGAATCCCGCAGCAGCAGCTATAATTATAAATAGGATATTATTCATTTGTTTTGTTATATACTAGAGTCCTGACCAATCATTTGTTCCAGGTTTTTTAAATATTCTTTAAATTTCTCTTTGTTTTTTTTATTTCTTTCTTTATCAATAGTGGTCTCCAAATCTTCAATCGCAATGGTATAACCTATATCACTCAAGTATTGTGCAGCCCTTAATCGTACCTCGGAGTTTTTATCAGTTAGAAGTTGTCTTACCTTTTCTGCTGCAAACCATGGATATTTCTCTTGTAACTCTTCCAAAGCAAGTAAGCGATCCTTTTTTCTTTTCTCATCAAGCTGATTTATAAGATATTCAAAGCGATTAGTATATTCTTTATTATAAAGTATCTCGCTATTAAAATATTCTGGTTTCATCACCAGGTTATTGTAAGTTATTAATTCGCGACCCATAACCCATCGAACCATTCGGGGTAACATCCAGCGCATGCCTGGTGTTGATTCGGGGTGACTAGCAGCGAGAAAAGCTCTCCCTTTTCCAATATTTAAGGTAATAAACAATGTTTGTGAATTTTCACCATATGTGTGATGAATAACATTTTGTAAATTAGAATTAATGCTACTATCTGTATCAAAAATAAGATCACCATGGTAATCAATAAAAGCGCCCAGAGAATCTGTCAGTTCAGGAAAAATGGCAGAACCACGTTCGCTCACATCAATTTTAATTATTCCAGGAGTTCTTTTACTCTTCTTCATCTGGATATTTTGAATACCAAGGAGGTTTATTGTTTCGCAATCATTGTCCAGCTTAGAAAATATATTACTACCGCCGCATATACCTATAGTTCCTTTTCCGCGTTCTACTGTGAAATTACGTATAATCTGTAATACCTTGCCGTTAATAGAATCATTAAGGTCCTCTGAATCTAGCCCTGGAAAAAGTAAAACATCAATATTTTCTAGTTCAGATCTTAAAATATCTTCATCAGTAAGTGTAACGGCAACAATATCGCCATCAATTTTAAGTGCTTCAATAATATTTGCAATATTAATCAGATTTGGATTTGTCGTTTTATAAATTCCAACCGCTATAGTTTCTCGGCTTCTTTCCAGTTTTCTGAAATAGGAACGTTTATTGGTATCATCCTTGCATCCCATTAAACCCACAAGTACCACCAAAACTATTATTGCCAGAGGTATATATAATTTTTTCATGTGATACAATTTTTAGTTAACCAGCTAATAAAAGTACGGATTTATTTTTGAAAACTAAAGTTTTAAATAGACCAAATCAACCCTATTAAATTCCTTGAATCAACCTGAATTCTTTCATTTTTTCATTTGGAAGCGTAAGTGCGAGATTATAATGCTTAATTCTCCATCCATTTTCATATTTCTGGAGTACACCGGATCCTCTGCAAACGCCCATGTGAGTTTCGAGAAGCTCGTCGAACCAAGCTATTTCGCCATTATTTGAAAATTCCCAGTAACGGTTATAGGGTTTAAAGGCCCAAGCAACATCTCTCTGAAAATAAGGCATAGCCCATGTTTCAAACTCATGTTTTAACCACCTCTCTTTTGGATCAGTACCTAAATAAACGGCATTGGAGTCCATACTATTAAAGAACACATCCTCATCGGCTATCGCAGCAGACAGATGCCAGTTGTCCATAACAGCATTGAGTTCAACAATGGCAGACTCTTTGTTAAAAGTAGATTTTTCCGTACAAGCAAATAATACAGCAATAAATACAAGTAGAAATAATGATTTTATCATATTATTAGATTTTAAATTGATGCTACAATTTAATCTATTTTAAAACATCTTATAAAAAATCAATTGTAAAATCAAAAAGTATATTTTTGTCAACCGATCATAACTTCTAAATGAAATTGGAAAAGTATAAATATATCTATTTTGATCTTGACCGAACCCTTTGGGATTTCGATAATAATGCCAAAGAAACATTTCTTGAGATATACCAAAATCGAAACCTCGGTTCAATTTTTAGTTCGTTCGAGACATTTTATACAGCGTATAATAAACATAATGATATTCTCTGGAAAGATTATCGCGAAAACAAAATTGAAAAATCAATTTTGCGTTGGAAGCGATTTGCTTTAACCCTTGAAGAATTTGGAATTTATGACGAAAAGCTTGCCCAACAAATTGGTGATGATTACGTAAATATCAGTCCAACTAAAAAACAGTTGTTTCCTTACACACACGAAGCTTTGTCATACCTAAAAAACAAGTACACGCTTTATATAATTACCAATGGTTTTAGTGAAATCCAATCTGATAAATTAAAAAACTGCAATCTTGATCAGTATTTTAAAGGAATTATTACATCCGAAGATGCTGGTGCACAAAAACCCAGTCCGATAATTTTTGAGCATGCATTAAGATTATCTAATGCCCAAAAAAATGAATGTTTGATGATTGGTGATGATCTCGAAACTGATATTTTAGGTGCAAAAAACACGGGTATTGACCAGGTTTTCTTTAATTCTGATAATATTCAACATAGCGAAGATATTACCTTTGAGATAACATCGCTCAACGAATTAAAAGACATTCTATAAATTAGGTAATATAATCGACTAAAATGGTGCTTCGTTGTCAAAGTTACTATTATGTCCTAATCCAAAAATATCCTTATTCTTCGAATCTTTATCCTTGTTCATCTTTGAACCAAAGGTTAATGCGCCTCCATTCTTAAGACTTTCATCGGCAGTAACAGCAGCATAATCATCCTCATAGTCTTCGAATTTAGCCAACTCATTTCTAAATTTAAGCTTAATATCCGCCAGGGCTCCATTACGATGTTTTGCCAAAATTATTTCGGCCATTCCGATAAGCGAATTTCCATCTTCATCCTCGGTAAGGCCATATTTCTCAGGGCGATGAATAAATAATACCATATCGGCATCCTGCTCAATAGCTCCTGATTCACGCAAGTCAGATAATTGTGGTCGTTTTGTACCGGAACGAAGCTCAACAGAACGATTAAGCTGCGAAAGAGCAAGTATTGGCACATTTAGCTCCTTAGCTATTCCTTTAAGCGACCTGGAAATCAAACTTACTTCTTGTTCGCGATTACCTTTATTATCATTCGTTCCTGTCATCAACTGAAGATAATCGATAATAATAATATCAATTTTTTGCTGACTCATTAACCTACGGCATTTTGCACGAAGCTCAAATACAGAAATAGCAGGCGTATCATCAATATAAATTGGAGCTTCAACCAGTTTTTTTATTCGGTATTCCAATTGCTCCCATTCAAATGGTTCGAGACGACCATTTCTGATTTTATCTGAGGGAAGCTCTGTTTCACTTACAATTAAACGGTTTACCAATTGAACCGAAGACATCTCTAATGAAAACAATGCAACACTTCGGTTATGATCAACAGCCATATTTTTTGCCATAGACAATACAAAGGCCGTTTTACCCATTGATGGGCGAGCTGCGATAATAACCAAATCTGATTTTTGCCATCCTGAAGTAACCCTGTCGAGTTTGGTAAATCCTGATGGAACACCACTAAGTCCATCTTCACGTTTTGCGGCTTCTTCAATTTGACTGATGGCTTCCTGGATAAGAATATTTATTTTTGTAGTTTCCTTTTTAATATTTCCCTCAGCTACCTTAAATAATTCTGATTCAGAAAAATCAATTAGATCATTAACATCCAAACTATCGTCATAGGCTTTCGTTTGAATTTCGGAAGAAACACGAATAAGTTCGCGTTGAATATATTTTTGAGCAATAATACGTGCATGATATTCAATATGAGCAGCCGAAGCTACCTTACTAGTAAGAGTAGTTATATAAAATGGACCACCAACTTCATCTAACTGATCTCTTCTTCGAAGCTCTTCGGTAACTGTAAGAATATCTATAGGCTGCAAGGCTTGCGAAAGATCGAGTACAGCACTAAAAATCTTCTGATGTGAATCTTTATAAAAACTGTCTGGACGAATAATATCCATCACTGATATAATTGCATCTTTCTCAAGCATTATCGCACCAAGAACTGCTTCTTCAAGGTCTAATGCCTGTGGTGGTAATTTTCCGTACTCACTATTGGGAACTGCTTTCTGCACAGCCTTTTTCGTATTTTTTGTATTGGCTACCATCTTCGATTCATTTTTTAGGGAATCAAAGGTAATAATACACAAGTCAAAAAAAACCTTTTTAGAATTATAATTTTAGTGTTTTTTTTAACGACAGTTATTAACAATTGTTAATTATTCTTCATTATTCAACGTATGCTAAAAGACTTCATATTTATTATCCTTTTCATTAATAATTGCTAATTTTATCCATTAAAAATTTATTCATGATTGTATTTCCGAATGCCAAAATAAATATTGGATTAAATGTTGTTGAAAAAAGACCTGACGGATTTCATAATATTGAAACTGTTTTTTTCCCTACGGGTCTCTCCGATATATTAGAAATTAACAACAGTCGAAAGGATTTTTCATTTACTAATACAGGAATAATTATTGAACAAGGTAATGCTGATAATAATCTTTGCTATAAGGCCTATAACCTACTAAAGCAAAATCACTCTATAAATCCTGTAAATATTCATTTACACAAACAAATTCCAATAGGAGCAGGACTTGGAGGAGGATCTTCAGATGGATCATTTACTTTGCAAGCAATTAATAATCTTCAAAACTTAAATATAGATCATTCAATTTTAATTGAATATGCTAAAAATCTTGGAAGCGACTGTCCTTTCTTTATTTTGAATAAGCCTGTATTTGCTAGTGGAACAGGTAATATTTTCGAATCTATAAATATTAATCTAAAAGGATTTTACTTAGTAATTGTTAACCCGGGATTACATATAAATACAGCCAAAGCATATTCACAAATAAAACCTGTAAAACCAAAACAATCACTAAAAAAATTGATTGAAAAACCAGTTGAAAACTGGGAAAATACCATTTTTAATGACTTTGAACCGATCATTTTTAATGATTTTCCACAGATTGAAGAAATAAAGCAGACTTTATATAGCACAGGTGCAGTATATGCATCAATGTCAGGCAGTGGATCTTCTGTTTTCGGGTTATATAAAGACAAACCTCAATTGAAAGAAATCTTTGGAAATCAAGTAATCTGGGAAGAACAATTATAAAAAATCCGGAAATTATTCCGGATTTTTTTATTTTATGAATTACTTTAATTCAATCATCAGATGTCTTTTTGGAATTTTTTCATTTTCCAAAACATGTATTTTCTTAACAGTTCCACCAATTGGAAATATTAATTTATTCTTCATTTTCATCGCGTCAAGAACTAGCATAAGATCACCTTCGTTAACTTTCTGACCCTCGGTAACATGTATTTTTATGACTGTTCCAGGAATTTCAGAATATATTTTCTTAAAGTTAGGTATTTCATAATTAATTCTTTTCTTGTACTTCTCGGTATAAAGTGTTTTGTACTTATCCCCATCAATACAAATTGTACGAAACCGTTCTTTTAAGGATTCCTCTGCATTTATAACCGGTTCTTCGATTACTTCTTTTGTTGTTTTCGATTTTTTAGTCATAATTTTAAAGATTAAAAAGGAGGAATACCATGTTTCTTAATAGGTTTTCTGTCGACTTTATTTTTAGAAACTTCGATACCATGCAATAGGAATTTGCGTGTTTCTTTAGGTTCAATAACAGAATCAACATAACCTTTAGCAGCAGCAACATAAGGATTAGCGAACTTTTCTTTGTATTCCTTAACTTTTTGCTTACGCATTTTTTCAGGATCTTTTGCTTCGGTAATTTCTTTACGGAAGATAATATTAGCAGCACCTTCGGGTCCCATAACTGCAATTTCGGCTCCTGGCCATGCAAAAACGAAATCAGCATTCAGGTGACGTGAATTCATTGCAATATAACCTCCACCATAAGCTTTACGAAGTATAACTGTCATTTTTGGAACATTAGCTTCAGAATAAGCATATAATAATTTAGCTCCATGTCTGATAACTCCGGCATGTTCCTGATCAACTCCTGGCAAATAACCAGGAAGATCAACTAATGTAACAATTGGGATCTGGAATGCATCGCAATAACGTATAAAGCGTGCTGCTTTATCTGATGAATCAACATCAAGAACCCCAGCAAGATACATAGGTTGATTAGCAACAAAGCCAATTGTTTCGCCATTCATACGACCAAAACCAATAACAATATTTCTGGCCCATAATTCCATTATTTCGAAAAATTCCGATCCATCAGTAATTGCTTTAATTACATCACGTACATCATAAGGTTCTTTTGGATTTCCGGGAACAATTTCGTCAATTTTGTATTTACTATGTAATGGTTCTTTTAATTCAAATGGACGTGCCTTTTGGCCATTATTCCATGGAATATAGGTGATCAACTTTTTAATCTGATCGAAACATTCGATTTCGCTTTCGGCGAAGAAATGCGCATTACCAGTAATTTCGCTATGAACTCTTGCACCACCAAGATCTTCCATTGATATCTCTTCACCAAGAACAGTTTTAATAACTTCCGGTCCGGTAATAAACATTTTTGATATATTTTCAACCACAAAAACAAAATCGGTAAGAGCTGGAGAATAAACAGCACCACCAGCACAAGGACCGAGGATAACCGAAATTTGAGGGATAACTCCTGAAGCCATAGTATTACGGTAGAATATCTCACCATAACCGGCTAATGAGTTTACTCCTTCCTGAATACGGGCACCACCAGAGTCGTTAATACCAATGATTGGTACACGCATTTTCATGGCATGATCCATGATTTTGGTAATTTTACGTGCGTGCATCAAGCCCAAAGATCCACCAGCAACTGTGAAGTCTTGGGCATAGATACAAATTGGTGCACCATAAATTGTTCCTGTTCCTGTAATTACACCATCGCCTTGTAAAATTTTTCCATCCATTCCGAAATCGCGAGCCTCATGCTCAACAAAAAGATCATACTCATGAAATGAGTTTTCATCAAGCAGAGTAATGATTCTTTCGCGAGCAGTCATTTTGCCCATGGCAACCTGCTTTTCGATAGCTTTTTCACCACCTCCCTGAAGAGCTTTTTCTCGCTTCATTTGGAGTTCAAGAATTTTTCTTTTCAAAGACATATCTTGTACATTTAGTTAATAATAACCTTTGATAATATCAAAAGCCGTTTTTTAAAAAAAATTTAACTGCAACGTTACAAAATGAATTTTACTAATAAAAATTTATTGGTAACATTCAGCAGACAGTAATTTTAAATTATTGCAAACCAATTCAATAATTCAGCACACTATTCTCAGACATAAATGTAAAAGTAGTAAATTTTAGATTACAAACAAACAGGCTATTTTGGTGCTATACGATAGAGAAACAGGGCAATAAACATATATAAAATATTGGGTAACCAAACCGCTAATAAAGGTTTCATGCTTCCGCTTATTGCAAACATGGTGGCAAATCTCATAAATAAAATAAACGAAAAGCTAAGTAATAACCCTAATCCGACATGCATACCAATTCCTCCTTTAACTTTTCGCGAAGACAATGCAACTCCAATCAATGTAAGAATAAATGTAGAAAAGGGATATGCAAAACGACTGTATTTTTCAATTAATAAGCTAACCACATTATCGGCACCTTGCATCTTCTGTTCTTCTATATAATCATTCAATACAGGCAAACTCATCGTTTCAACAAATTGGGCATAACGCTTAAAGTCTTCAGGTTGCAAGTTTAATACGGTATCAATAGCAACTCCCTGGGTTATCTTTTCATCAATACTATCAATATCGCGTATATAGTAATTTTTAATTGTCCATTTATTGCTGGTTGTATCCCATTTAATATATTCCGACATTAATTTTGATTTCAACTCACCATCCTCGAATCGTTCCATTGAAAACTTATATCCTATGTCACTTTCAATATTATAACTCTGCATATAAATAAAAAGACCTGGTTCAATCTGCCGGTGGATATCACGTTCAGAATTATTAACTGGACTTTTTATATATTTATAAGTAAAATCAAGTCTCACAGAATTGGCAGGTGGAATAACATAGGCCATTAAAACGAAAGAAAACAAAGCAATTATGAAAGCTGATATAAAATAAGGAAGCATAATCCTTCTAAAACTAATACCTGCGCTCAACATAGCTATAATCTCAGTATTATAAGCCATTTTTGAGGTAAAGAAAATAACAGCAATAAATGTAAAAAGTGAGCTGAACAGATTGGCAAAATAGGGGATGAAATTCATATAATAATCGAAAATAATCGCTTTAAGGGGTGCTTCTTTTTCGAGAAAATCCTCAACTTTTTCTGACAAATCAAAAACTACTGCTATACTTATTATTAAAGCAATGGCAAAGAAATAAGTTCCTAGAAACTTTTTAATAATATAAATATCTAACTTTTTAAGCCCGTTTATGCTCATAGTCTTACTGACAGTTTTTCAATCATCATATTTTTCCAACTAAGAAATGAACCTTCGATTATCCTTTTTCGTGATTCTTTAACTAACCACAAATAAAAGCTTAAATTATGTAAACTAGCAATTTGTGCTCCTAATATTTCTTTCGCAATTATCAAATGTCGAAGATATGCTTTTGAGAATTTCATATCCACAAAAGACAAGCCATTTTCATCGATTGGTGAAAAATCATTCTTCCATTTTACGTTTTTAATATTAATAATCCCTTCGCTCGTAAATAGCATACCATTTCGTCCATTACGTGTTGGCATAACACAATCGAACATATCAATTCCGCGGGTAATTCCTTCGAGAATATTAACTGGTGTACCCACTCCCATCAGATATCTAGGCTTATCCTGTGGCAGAATTTCATTCACAACTTCAATCATATCGTACATTTCCTGCTCTGGTTCACCAACCGAAAGTCCACCAATTGCATATCCATCGCGATTATGCGAAACAATTGTTTGGGCTGATTCTATTCGAAGGTCTTTAAATACACTACCCTGTACAATTGGAAAAAAAGTTTGCGAATGACCGTATAAAGGTTCTGTTGAATCAAAATGTTTCAATCCACGTTTTAACCATTTATGCGTTAAATCCATCGAATTTTTGGCATATTTATAATCGCACGGAAACGGCGTACATTCATCAAAAGCCATAATAATATCGGCTCCAATTATTCGCTGAATGTCTACAATATTTTCTGGAGTAAAGAGATGTTTTGACCCATCGATATGAGAACTAAAATGTGCTCCATCGTCTTTCAACTTTCTATTATCGGCCAACGAAAAAACCTGATAACCACCACTATCCGTTAAAATTGGACGATCCCAGCTTATAAATTTATGCAAACCACCTGCAAGGCTCATTGTTTCCATTCCAGGCCTAAGGTACAAATGATAGGTATTTCCAAGAATTATTTGTGCCCCTACATCATCAATTAAATCACGCTGATTAACTCCTTTTACACTACCCGCAGTACCTACGGGCATAAAAATTGGAGTTTGTATTTTACCATGATCAGTTAAAATCTCCCCTGCCCTAGCCTTGGTTTTCGAATCCTTTGCACAAATTTCAAACTTCATAAAAAAATAAATTTCGGCTCAAAGATAACCAAATGTGAATAAATAATTCATTTCTTCAATTCACAATTCTTGTTTTACCCAAAAAACTTTAATAAAATTGCCAATTAATTCAATTTAGAAATATACCAACAGTGAAAATTATCGAAATTATTGCAAATGATCCACTTATATTAATTCCTGGATTATTTTTACTGATGTTTTTAATACAGTTTTTTTATTACAGCTATTATTACTCAAGGATATTATTTGTAAAACAGGTACATAGGGTTACCGGAATAAACGAACCCGTTTCAATTATCATTTGCGCGCGCAATGAAGAAGAAAATCTAAAAAAGAATCTTATAAGTTTCCTTAATCAGGATTATCCGAATTACGAGGTAATTGTAGTTAACGATTGTTCTGAAGACGAATCGGAGTTTTATCTCGATCAATTACAAAAAAAATATACCCACCTTAAGGTTACTACAATAAAGCAAGACGAAAAATTTATACACAGCAAAAAACTTGCATTAACCATAGGGATTAAAGCTGCAAAATACGAATGGCTTTTGCTAACCGATGCCGACTGTTTTGCCGAAAGTCCAAAATGGATCGAAAGGATGCAGCGAAAATTTACCGAAAAAACAGAAATAGTTCTTGGATATGGAGGATTTGTGTATAAAGAAGGTTTGCTAAACAACCTTATCCGTTTTGATGCGCTTTTTATTGCTTTGCAATACTTAACATTTGCCATGGCTCGGAAACCATATATGGGTGTTGGAAGAAACCTGGCCTATAGAAAATCCTTATTCTTTAAAAATAAAGGATTTGCTAGTCATTATAAGATTATTTCGGGTGATGACGATCTTTTTATTAATGAAGCAGCTACAAAAACGAATACCAATTGGGAAATATCTCATGAATCGATAACCAGAACTTTTGCAAAAGAGAGTTTTAATGAATGGTTTAAACAAAAAAAACGTCATACAACAACCAGCAAATATTATACGTTTAGTAATAAAATCAGATTATTTTTTGAGCCTTTCAGCCGTGTGTTATTTTACATATTATTTGTTTTAACACTAATATGGTATACACCTTTTTATCCTTATATATTAGGTGTTTTTGTTTTTAGGATGATTATGCAGTTAATAATTTATAAAGTTGCTATTAATCATTTGAAGGAAAAATATTTATTATTACCTTCGTTGTTTTATGATATAATTTTACCTTTTTTGGGTATTGCATTCTATGTTTCAAATATTTTCTCAACAAAACAGGTTAAATGGAAATAAATCCTAATCTCTCTGAAAAAGGGAAGCACGACTATAAGCTTGTGCTTTTAGCTTTAAAAGGCAATGAAAAAGCTTATGCTGAATTGCTAGACAGGTATAAGGATGCAATTTATTATATGCTACTTAAGATGGTTAATAACAAAAGCGATGCTGAGGATTTAACCATTGAAGCATTTGGGAAAGCATTTAAAAGCATAGAACAATACACCCCTAACTACGCATTTAGTACATGGTTATTCAAAATTGCAACCAATAATTGTATCGATTTTATTCGAAAGAAAAAAGCAAACCTCATTTCGCTTGATCAAAACGCCGACGACCAGGATAATTTAGGCACTCCTTTGCAATCCGACTCTCCTGATCCTGAAGAAGATATGATTAAGAGTCAACGTGTTGCACTAATGAGAGATGTAGTAAGCAAACTTAAACCCAGATACAGAACGCTTATTGAACTTCGCTATTTTCGAGAATTTTCCTACGAAGAAATTGCAGATGAACTTGGCCTTCCCATCGGAACCGTTAAAGCCCAATTATTCAGAGCACGTGAATTACTTTACAACATCCTAAAAAACTGTAATCCAAACATCAAGTAAATCAATGGAATTAATAGAAAAATATTTTTCTAATCTTTCCGGAAGCCAGATTGATCAGTTTAACTCATTACAACACCTTTATTCTGATTGGAATACTAAAATAAATGTAATTTCACGCAAGGACATTGACCATTTATACGAACGGCATGTTTTGCACTCGCTAGCAATAGCCAAAATTATCTCATTTAAGAACGATACGTCAATACTTGATGTTGGAACAGGAGGAGGTTTTCCTGGAATTCCACTGGCTATTATTTTTCCTGAATGCAAATTTCATTTAGTTGATTCAATCGGCAAAAAAATAACGGTTGTTAATGAAGTTTCAAAAGCCCTGCAACTTAAAAATATTACTACAAAACATGCTAGAGTAGAGCAACTTACCAACAAATATGACTTTGTTGTAAGCAGAGCAGTAACTTCATTTCCAGAATTTTATCAATGGGTTAGGCAAAAGATTAATACCACTTCTGTAAATGAGTTAAAAAACGGAATAATTTATTTAAAAGGTGGTGATCTGAACGAAGAACTAAAAGATTTTTTTACCAAGGTAAGAATTATTAGAATAGCCGATTTCTTTGAAGAAGAATTCTTTGAAACAAAAAAAATTGTATACCTACCAATTTAATTTCCGAATTCATTTTGTAGAAAAGAAAAAAACATTACTTTTGCAATTCCAAAATTGAAAATAAAATAACAACATATAAAACGTTTCTAAGATGAAAAGGACATTTCAACCTTCGAACAGGAAAAGAAAAAACAAGCACGGATTTCGCGAGCGAATGGCAACTGCTAATGGTAGAAGAGTACTTGCTTCACGAAGAGCTAAAGGAAGAAAAAAATTAACTGTATCTGACGAGTACACTCAGGATAAATAGTTTTTACAAAATATTTTTATAAAAAGTAAAGGATAATTTTTTATTGTCCTTTACTTTTTTGTTTTTATACCCATATAAACAATTCCAGAAATAATCTGTTTCTGAATAAAATCTTATTAAAAAATACTATTTTTAAACATTCAAAAAAATATACCTTGATTCAAGATTTATTATATCTAAACTCCATTTCGGCTGAGCAAAAAAAAGTTATTGAGAAAGTTATTGAAAATAAAAGACTTTCAATCTCTGAGGGAATGGAATTGTTTAATCTCGATCTGGGCGTTTTAGGAATAATTGCTTCCTCTATAAACTATCAAAAAAACCAGAACAGAGTATATTTCAATAAAAATATCCATATTGAACCTACAAATATTTGCATTTATAACTGCAAATTTTGTTCATACCATCGCAAATTTGGTGAAGAAGGGAGCTGGGAATACTCAATTGATGATATCTTAGAAAAAGTTAGGCCTTATAAAGACAGCGACATTACTGAAATACATATTGTAGGAGGTGTACATCCGCATCGTGATCTCGACTACTATGGATCGATGATACAGCAAATCAAAAACATTCTGCCTCATGTGCATATAAAAGCATTTACAGCTGTTGAACTTGATTTTATGATTAAAAAGGCCGGTCTGAAATTGGAAGAAGGTCTGATTAAATTAAAGGAATATGGTCTTGGCAGTATTCCTGGAGGAGGAGCTGAAATATTCAATTCAGAAATCAGAAAAATGGTTTGTCACGAAAAATCAACTGCAGAACAATGGCTTTTAATTCATGAAACAGCGCATAACGTAGGACTAGCTTCAAATGCAACTATGCTTTATGGTCATATCGAAACACCTTTGCATCGAATTGAGCATCTTGATAAATTACGAGAGTTACAAGACAAAACGAAAGGATTTAATACATTTATTCCTTTAAAATACAAAAAACAAAATAATTCCCTTTCATATATTGGTGAAGTAAATACACTTGAAGATTTGAAAAACTTTGCTGTATCGCGAATATATCTTGATAATTTCGATCATATTAAAGCATACTGGCCAATGCTGGGTAAAGATATTTCTCAAATTTCATTGTCATTTGGAGTTGATGATATTGATGGAACTATTGACGACTCAACAAAGATCTATTCAATGGCTGGGGCCGAAGACAAAAAACCTACCATGACAACCTCTGAAATTATTGATCTGATAAAAAATGCACAGAAATTACCCGTCGAAAGAGACACGTTATATAATATTATTCGCGAGTACTAACCCTTTATTTAGTATAAAATTAATTTTAGTTTATCCATACATAATTTTATATTTGCCATATCGTTAATGTTATTGATGTTTTAATTAAGCTACATCCAAAATGACGTTTTTAAAATTTTTAATAAGCAAGCTATTTCTAAAAAACCTATTATATGCTGTAGCATTGTTATTAGGCTTTTTTCTTATTTTCTTTATCGTAATAAGAATATACACCCATCACGGACAGGCAATTGCTGTACCCGATTTGGCTGGATTAACAGTTGATGAAGCAAAAATATTAACAAAAAAGAACCAATTTAGAATAGAAGTAGCCGATTCTGTTTTTAATAATGATCTTCCGAAGGGCACTATTATTGAACAAAATCCTATGCCAGGATCAAAAGTAAAAAAGAAAAGGAGAGTATTCGTAATTCTAAATGCTGTAAATCCTGAAAGTGTAAAAATGCCAAATACAGTAGGTGTATCGCATCGCCAAGCAGAAGCAATGTTAAAAAACTTAGGACTCGAGATTGGCAAGCTTATTCATGTACCCGACATTGCTATAAATAATGTGCTTAAACAACGATTCAATGGTGCTGAAATACTTGAAGGGGATTTAATTCCCAAAGGCTCAAAAATTGATCTTGTTTTAGGAAGGGGTTTGAGTGATCAAAAAACACAGATACCTAACCTCTTTGAATCCAGGTTAATGGATGCAAAAAGTCGTATCTTACAGTCTGCATTTAACATAGGAGCTGTAATTTATGATCAATCCATTTTGGATGGAACAGACTCAATAAATGCAAAGGTATGGAGACAATATCCTTCGTATGAAGACAATAAATTACTCAATTTAGGATCAACAATTGACATTTGGTTAAGTGTTGATTCTCTTAAGTTTTTAAAAACAGATACACTTTATCTAAATCAGTAAACTATTGAAGCATATTAAGAGTTATATTATTTTTACTTATTTATTATTTATTGGGGTTAATCTTTTAGCACAAGAAACTCTTACAAATCTGATATCCAATCCTGAAATCGAAAAATTGTCAAAGCAATTTATAAAAGCTAATAGTAATACCCCAAAAGCATCTTACGAACTTCCATTTATTGATGATTTTGCAAAATCTAATGGATATCCTGATGCAGAAAAATGGATAGATAATAATGTTTTTATCAATAACTCATTCCCATACGAACCGGTATCAGTTGGTGTAGCAACATTTGATCCACTAAATGAAACAGGCTCGTTATATGCAAATGCAAGCATTGTGCCTTTTGGCGCTGACACATTGACCTCGCAACCTATAAATCTAAATTTTCCCGGTGATACGAGTATTTTTCTAAGTTTCTTTATTCAACCTGGCGGATTGGGTGATATTCCCGAATCAGAAGATAAACTCTATGTCGATTATTATTCGCCCGACTCAGCAAAATGGTTTCCAGTATGGAATGGTAGTTTTAGTAAAACGGATTCATCTCTCACAGAGTATTATTACTACAATTCAACCACAAAAATTACAAAGAATTCAGAAAAACCAACCTTTATAAGCTTTACACCAGTTATTCTTCCTGTTAAAGAGGATCAATTTCTGAAAAACAATTTTCAATTTCGTTTTCGTAACAAAGCCAGTATGGCTAATACAGGAAACACGCCACTTGTTGCAGGCAATAGCGATCAATGGCATATCGATTTTGTGCGACTTGATACTGCCAGAACTATTACCGACACTATTATAGATGATTTGTGTTTCGTTAAGCCTTTAGGATCACTCTTAAATAATTACGAATCACTTCCATGGTCACATTTTTCAAGAGCAAATGCTTTCGAAATGGGCGATAGTATAACAATTGTCTATGCCAATCGTAGCAACAAAATAAGAAACACCGGAAATCGTGAATTTGAAATAGAAGATATATGGGGTGGCACGGGAACTGAAGCATTTACTGGTGGAACAGGAGACAATATTGATCCATTTACTACCGAAACCTATAAAGCAAAGACAAACTATATTTTTCCTTATAATCCAGCAAACGACTCCGCCTTATTTGAGATAAGAAGCTATCTTGTAACCGATACGTTTAAAATTAGGGAACAATATAGGTGGAATGATACGTTGAGATACTTGCAGCGATTTTATAACTACTATGCCTACGACGATGGAACTTCAGAAATGGGTTACGATCTTAGTGGGGATGGTACAGAAAACGGAATGGTTGCTATGCGATTTAAAACTTATAAGAAAGATACCTTAAGAGGAATTCAGATCTACTTTAATCGGTCTTTGGATAATGTGAATGAAAAATATTTTAAACTGGTAATCTGGAATGAAATAGACAATAAGCCAGGCTCTATAATCTATATTAAAGATAATATTAAACCAGTTTTTGAGGATAGTCTGAATAAGTTTACTAATTATATTTTCGATACCACAATAGTGCTGGAAAATAACTTTTATATAGGATGGCAAAAAGTTTACGCTACATCATTAAACGTTGGTTTTGATCTGAATAGAAATAATAAAGATAAGCTCTTTAAAAATTTTGCAGGAACATGGGAATCATCAGTTGTTGATGGAACCGTAATGATAAGACCGATGTTCGGAGAAAAAATTAATGTAGTTACAGATATAACTCAGCCAATAATAAAGGAAAAAATCGATTTTGGAGTTTATCCAAACCCGGCAAAGAATAATATAAACATTGATATCGACATAGATTATTCTTCCGAAATACATTATTCAATTTTTGACATGCATGGTCGTATTTATACTAACCAGCTATATACCAATTCTGACATCGACATATCAGGTTTACCATCAGGCATTTACTATATACGAATAATTAAATCCAACGGACCATCAGGTACAAAAAAGTTCATTGTAATCCGGTAATTAAAGAAGAAATGAAAGAAGAAGAAGTAATCGGGAATGACTTGCCGGAAAATGATGATCAGGAGCTATTTGAGCATTATAGATTAGTTGCAGATCCAGGCCAGAGTTTATTGCGGATCGATAAGTTTTTATCTAATCGAATTGAAAACGCTTCGCGCAGCAAGATACAAAGTGCTGCTGATGCTGATTGTATTTTAGTGAATAATAAACCAGTAAAATCAAACTACAGAGTTAAACCTGGTGATGTTATTTCGGTTGTAATGCCTCATCCGCCAAGAGAAATTGAATTAATACCGGAAAATATTCCTTTAAATATAGTTTACGAAGATGATTTCCTGATTATTGTAAATAAAACACCCGAAATGGTTGTTCATCCAGCCTATGGTCATTACACAGGAACGCTGGTTAATGCATTAATGTATCATTTAAAGGACAATCCCTTATTCAATACCGGAGAAATGCGGCCAGGTTTAGTTCATCGTATTGACAAAAACACATCGGGATTACTTGTTATTGCTAAAACAGAACAAGCTTTAAATAAACTGGCAAAGCAATTTTTTGAGAAAACATCAGAAAGAACTTATAACGCCCTGGTATGGGGCTCTTTCACTGAAAAAGAAGGCACTATTACAGGTAATATTGGACGAAACATCCGAAATCGTAAGATTATGCAGGTTTTACCTGATGATACGCAAGGTAAACATGCAGTTACCCATTATAAAGTATTGGAAGAACTCGGTTATGTTACATTAGTAGAGTGTAAACTCGAAACTGGCAGAACCCATCAGATAAGAGTTCATTTTCAGCATATTGGCCATCCATTGTTTAATGATAATGAATATGGTGGTGATCAAATTTTAAAAGGAACAACATTTACAAAGTACAAACAATTTGTAAAAAACTGCTTTGATATTCTTCCTCGTCAAGCATTGCATGCAAAAACGCTGGGTTTTAAACATCCTGCTACCGGTAAATTTATGCAATTTGACTCCGAATTGCCCAGTGATATGGTACAAGTAATCGAAAAATGGAGACGATATATTTCTGGGCGGGAAATTTAAAGATTGAAAATTTAAAAAACTACAATCTTTCGTTTAATCCAACATCTATTTTTTGTAATTTGCTGTATAATATATTTCATTATGAAATCAAATTCGGTATTACTAAAATCTATTATGATTATGTGTATAGGAATCTTTTGTGGTTGTAATCACTACAAACCATTAAATACAGTATCTTCTGTTGATATTGAAAAGTATATGGGAAAATGGTACGAGATTTCGACTATTCCACAACGCTTTCAGAAAGGTTGTCATTGTACAACTGCCGAATATACTCTTACAGATAAGGATTTTGTAAAAGTACTTAATTCATGCAAAAAAGATTCTGTAAATGGTTCTGTAACTCAAATCGAAGGAAAAGCGTTTGTTGTCAAAAACTCAAATAACTCAAAGCTAACAGTTCAGTTTTTTTGGCCCATAAAAGCAAAGTATTGGATTATTGATCTAGCGCCAGATTATAGTTATGCAGTAATTGGACATCCAAATCGAAAATATCTTTGGATATTATCACGTACAACACAATTGGACGAAAGTACTTATCAGCAAATTATTAGCAGACTAAAAGAACAAGACTTTATAACTGATCTTTTAGTCAGAACTGTTCATTAAACTTTGTTGCAAATTATATCAACCCTCAAATAATTTTTTCATCAATTCAGGCAAACGAGCACCCAAATAACGTTTGTCGTGCTATATTAATTACTTGTCAATAGTTTGGATTCGTTCGTCAGAACGTTAGAACAAAAAGAAAAACAATCCGTAATTATATTCAAAACCAGTATAATAACCGTTATAATATTACAAAAAGATATGACACAACGCAACTTAAGAAAAATTGATGATGAGGAGTGGAGAGAAATTCCTTTTGCTGATAAAAGATATGAGGTAAGCAGTTATGGCCGGGTAAAAAGCTTTTGTTACAGCAAGAATGGAGGGAAAATTCTCAGACCAGGATTAACCAAAGGATTTCATACCGTTACCTTTAAAACCGAAGGCAATAAGAAAACATTCTTGGTTCATAAACTGGTAGCTATGATGTTTGTTAATAAGGACAATGATGAACAAGCCATTGTTATTCATCTCGACTGGAACAAACGCAACAATCATTATTCAAATTTAAAATGGGTTACACGACAGGACGCTTACGATCGAATAATGCCGCGTTTACAGGAAATCAATAAAATTAAAAACAAAGGTATTGTTCGTAACTCAAAACTGAAACCCGAAGATGTTGAACGATTAAAATCGATGCTCGAAAAAGGAATAAAACAGAATGTTATTGCTAAACTGTTCTCGATAAGCGAGATGCAGGTAACAAGAATAAAGAGAGGGGAAAATTGGGCAAAAATCAAGGCAAATGCCTGATTTATTTAAACACGATGAAAAACGCCGCGTTCTGCGGCGTTTTTTTATATGTAATAATCTCTTTGGCAAACTATTTGTATAGCTTTCGACGTTGTTAAATAATAAAATTAAAATCTTACAATTATGAAAAAAGTAATATTAGCCCTGTTAATTTTATTTGTTGCAGGATTATCTTATGCACAGGAAGATGAAGAAAAAATGCAGACTCTTATTAAAGCTCCATCTAAAATAAGAGGTTACGTAGGACCTTTAATGAATTATACAACTATAGATGGAGAATTTGCTTATATTTCGGGATTTACTGCTTCAGGAATCTTTAATGATAAGGTTCTATTCGGTTTCTACAGCCAGACACTCGAAACATCAATGATCTCAAACAATGATAATTATCTTGGAGCAGATATGAATTTTCAGCATCAGGGTATTTCTTTTGGCTATATTATAATGCCAAAAAAAATGTTGCATTTTACGGCAAATTTACTAGCAGGTAGAGGAAGCCTTGAAGTTTATGATGATCTTACCGAAGATTGGGTAAAGGATGATCTAATTTTAAACCTAAACCCGATGGTTGAAGCTGAAATAAATCTATTTCGCTTTTTTCGCGTAGGTGTGGGTGTAAATTACAATTTTGCTTTTGATGTTGATCAGGTTGCAGGTTATAACGATAATGATTTTTCGGGCTTCGGAGGTAATGTAAGCCTAAAATTCGGATGGTTTAAATAGAGTCCTTAAATTGAAATAGAACTAATTAAATCTGCTTGATTACTTAAATTAATGGACTAAAGTCCAAATTTTTAGCAGTTCAATAACCCCAGCCTTAAGGCTAGGGTTATTGTTATCATATTAATGGGTTTTAGCCCATTCTTTAAAAAAAATTATATAAAGATTCTTCATAAGTTCCTTCCACTATATTGCCATAAATCTTATTTTTGATAAATATTAAATAGGGTATAATCACTATGAAAAAGAATATTGCTATAGTTGCAGGTGGCGACTCGTCGGAATATGTTATTTCGTTAAAAAGCGCCGAGCAGATTGCCAAATGGATTGATAAAGAAAAATATAATGTATATACCATTTTAGCCAGAGGTACCGAATGGATTATAAAAAGTGATTCATTTTGCGATCTTATTGTAAACAAAGATGATTTCAGCTTTTCATTAAATAATCAAAAAACCACATTCGATTGTGCCCTAATTACGATACATGGAACCCCTGGTGAAGATGGAAAAATGCAGGGTTACTTTGACACATTGCATATTCCGTATACTACATCGAATGTTTTGGCTTCGGCAATTACATTTAATAAGGTTTTTAGCAAAAATTATCTTAAGCCTTTTAATATTCCCCTCGCTAATTTTATTACCCTTAAAAAGGGAGATATAATTGATGCCGATAAGATTATTGAAGTTACCGGATTACCTTGCTTTGTCAAACCAAATTGCGGTGGTTCCAGTTTTGGTGTTTCAAAAGTTAAAGACAAAGAAAAGCTTTTTGAAGCCATTGAATTTGCATATAAGGAGGATAACGAAGTAATTATTGAAGAATTTTTACCAGGAACTGAACTAACTTGCGGATTACTAAAAACAAAAGAACAAACAATTATTTTTCCACCAACTGAGATTGTAAGCAAAACAGAGTTCTTTGATTACGAAGCAAAATATACCGATGGAATGTGTGAGGAGATAACACCTGCAAGAATTTCTGCTGAGCTTACCCAAGAAATTCAGCAACTCTCATCACAGATTTATGATATCCTTCAACTGAGCGGTATTGTGCGAATTGATTATATATACTCGAAAAACAAATTATACTTTATGGAAGTAAATACAGCACCGGGAATGAGTGCTGCAAGCATAGTACCAAAGCAAGCAGGAGCCATGGGAATAGAAATGAAAGATTTGTTTACTCTTGTAATTGAAGACTCATTAAACCGACATCATAAATAATGGGATTAAAAAAGGTATATACGACTGCCTGCCCACGAAATTGCTACAGCACTTGCTCATTTAAAGTATGGACTGATGACGGGAAAGTTATAAATATTGATCCAGAGCCTTTAAACCTGGCAACTCCTGAAGGTATATGTCTAAAAGGTTTGAGTTATGTTGAGCGTGTTAATTCGCCTAAAAGGATTTTGCATCCATTAAAAAAGATGAACGGCCAATTTATTCAAATTTCCTGGGACGAAGCATTAAACGAAATTGCAGAAAAACTTACCTACTACAAATCTAATTTCAGTCCACAATCTGTATTATTTTATTATGCCAGCGGAATGTCAGGTTTATTAAATTCTGTAAGCATGAATTTCTGGCGAATGTATGGCGGAGCAACTACCGTTTATGGCAACTTATGCTGGCCTGCCGGGTTAGAAGCTACCCGTTTAACCCTTGGTGAAGCCAAGCATAATGTACCATGGGATTTGGAAAATGCCAAACTTATTGTTGTTTGGGGTAAAAATCCTGCTGAATCGAATATTCAGCAAATGATTCCGATTGAAAGAGCGCAGCAGAAAGGTGCAAAATTAATCTTTATCGATCCCCGCAGAACGGCTTCATCAGAAAGATCAGATTTATTGGTTCAGCCGATTCCGGGAACAGATGGAATTCTAGCTTTAGCTATTGCAAAAATACTGATTGAGAAAGATCAGATTGATCATAAATTTATTAAAAACTATGTTTTGGGATTTGATGAATTTAAAAAATCACTCGAAAAAACAACTATAGAAGAGGCAAGTCAGGTATGCGGAGTTTCGGTACCTTTCATCGAAAAACTGGCAAATTTTATTGGAACGATAAAACCAATGACTTTAATTCCGGGTTATGGAATGCAACGCTATTCAAATGGCGGACAAACAACCCGTTGTTTATTAGCATTATCGATTATCACTGGAAATATTGGTAAAATTGGAGCATGCTGGCATTATGCCGATTTGCAGGGAGATATTTTCAGTGATGTAAAAGAACCTTTGAATTATTTTCCACCCAAAAAACCTGATGGTATTTTTCGTCGTGAAATAGCAACTGCAAAGCTAGGTGAAGACATGCTTCGGTTAACAAATCCTGAATTAAAAATGGCTTGGGTAGAAAGAGGAAATCCTGTAACCCAAAATCCGGATAGCAACAAAGTAAAAGAAGCATTCAGAAAACTTGAGTTCAGAGTTGTTGTTGAGCAATTTTTAACCGATACTGCTCAGGAAGCAGATATTGTATTACCGGCAAAAACTATGTTTGAACAATCGGATATTATTTCATCGTACTGGAATCCTTATGTTCAGTTACGACAAAAAGTTATTCAACCACTTGGAGAAGTAAAACCCGAAACAGAAATTTATTATCTGCTTGCAAAAAAAATGGGATTTCCGGATTCCGAGATTGAAAAAAACATTCCCTATCCTTCGGATGAAGCAATTGAACAATGGTTAACCGAGAAACTGAAACCTTTTCCTGAGATTACACTCGAAAAACTAAAACAAGGTCCGGTTTTAACACCAGTTTTGCAGGAAATTGCATTCTCCGATTACAAATTTAATACTCCATCGGGTAAAATTGAGTTGAATTGCGAAACCGCACACAAAAATTGGGGTGTTAATCCGTTGCCAACATACGAGAAAATGGTTGAAGGAAAACAAAGTATAGGTTCAAAATACCCATTTAACCTAATGTCGCCCAATACAAAAAACAGGATTCATTCGCAATTTGGAAATCTTGAAAGCATTAAGGCGGTTGACCCGGAACCATTTGCTACCATTAATCTTGGCGATGCTCAGAAAAAAGGAATTAACGATAATGATATTATCAGGGTTTTTAATGATCGTGGAGAACTAACCATAAAAGCACGAATTGATGCCAGTTTGCGACCTGGAAATATTGTAATTATTAATGGATATTGGCACCAGGAAGGATCGTGTCCAAATGCTCTGTCAAAAGGTCGCGAAACCGATATGGGCCACGGATCAGCTTTTCACGATAATATGGTAGATTACGAAAAGGTAAATAAATAATGGTGCGAAACATTTTCATATTCGATCAGAACAAATGTGTGGGTTGTCATGCCTGCGTTGTTGCATGTATGAATGAAAATGGTTTTCAGTCGCCAAATCAATGGAGAAATATTCTCCAATCTCAGGATTTCCATTTCCCAAATTTACCATTATTCTATCTATCATTGGCATGCAATCATTGTGAAGATGCACCTTGCTTAAAAAACTGCCCTGCCCTCGCCTACTCGCGCGATGAAAAAACAGGAGCTATTATTCATCATCCCGAAAAATGCATTGGATGTAAATATTGCACATGGGCATGTCCGTATGATGCTCCAACGTTTAATGCAAAAATAGGAGTTATCGAAAAATGCACATTCTGTAATCATAGAATTGAGGAAAATTTAAAGCCAGCCTGTGCCAATCAGTGCCCGGTTGGTGCATTGGATTTTGTTAACCTGGAATTTTCAAGAGAAGAATCCATAGAATCAAGCCCTGTTCCTGTTAATGTCGGTTCAAGTATAAAAATCAACAAATTACGAAAGGAAAATGGACCAGAAATGGATTTGAACCTATTTACAGATCAGACAGAACAAATTAAGCATGAACCTAAGAAGAAAATAACTGCACACGAAGAATGGCCTTTGATTATTTTTACAATACTTTCGGCTCTGCTTGTAAGTATTTATGCTGCCGAATTAACAAATAGTTTTACTTTTAGTTATAAAATTACCTATCTGTTTTTTGGGGTCTTAAGTGCTATGCTCAGTATGTTGCATCTTGGAAAAAAAAACAGAGCCTGGCGATCCGTAACAAACATACGCAGCTCTTGGCTTAGCAGAGAAATTGTTTTATTCTCCTTGTTTTTTACCGGAGTATTCTGTGATTTCTTTATTTATGATATCCCCAATTTCATTATCTCGTTTATTGGTATTCTTTTTCTTTTTGCTATAGATATGATTTACAGGCTCGCACACTGGCGTTGGCCAATAAGAATTCATTCAGCACAAACACTATTAATTGGAATCACATTTTATGCATTATTTGTTAACTGGTTTGAGCTATTTGCAGGTATAATTATTTTTAAAACAATCCTTTATATCTATCGAAAGATAAAATACAAGAATCCACAATGGATAATCTCTACCTTAAGAATTACATTCGCATTAGCTGGATTGGTATTATTATATTTTGAACAATCCATTTATTACATCATTGCTACTGTTTTAATTGGAGAAATTAGAGACCGTATTGAGTTTTATAATGAGTTAACCGTTCCTGATCCAAAATTTGAACTCAGTATAACTTAGAAATAAATTAAACCCATCTAAAACAAATTTAGTCTTTGAAAATTTCATAATATTGTCGAATGAAGAAAATGGTACTAAATATTGAAAAATCGACATTACTGCTTATTTCATTATTTATTATTTATATAAACTGTACTAATTTTTCATTAATTACAAATCAACAGAAGCCACTACAGGAAGATCCAAGTCAATATTTTTTAAATGAAAACTTAGATTTATTCTGTTCGACTCTGCAAAAAGAACAGATAACAAATTACATATCAATTAATTACTCCTTGCTTTACAAAAAGCATTTAACTGATTTCTCTTTTCAGGAGAAACTAATTGAATTTCTGAACGAAAATAAGTTATCAGAACTAGTATCTGCTTCTGATATTATTCTGTTTAGCTTTAATTCTATAAAAGTCGTTTTCCCCTTTCATTATTTCTGGTAATTATAATCTTTGAAAATAAAAGTTTTTAGTAAAAATTATCTCTGCTTTACCCAGCCGGAGTAATAAATAATTATATATAATACAGAAATATTTATGGAAACAACATCAATTTTAATCGGAATAATTTGTTTGGCCCTAATAATTGCACCCATTTTCTTACTTAATCTTTCAAGAAAAAGAAAAGGGCAAAAAATACTTTCAAAAATCCAGTCACAGGCAAATAAAAATAATGGTAAAATAACAGAATATGAATACTGGAATAATTATGCAATTGGAATAGATTCCAATGCAAGAAGAGTTTATTATTTCTCATCATTAGACAAAAACAAGGAGTTTCAGGAAGTTGATTTATTGCAGGTTCAGGCTTGTAAAATTTCTAATATTCGAAACACAGAAACAGATAATGAAAGTTTGGTTTTGGAGTTTTCGTTTTTGAATAAATCAACAAACAGTAAGATAGAGTTTTACAACTCTGAACACGATGGTTTAACTATGCACAATGAGTTTCAGATAGCTGAAAAATGGCTAAAAACAATTGAAAAATGTAAAGAAACAATAAAAAAGAAATAAAAAAAGAGCCTCAGTTTAAACTGAGGCTCTTTAATTTTTATAAGCGATTTTTATTTTACTGATTCAAAAGTAAACTTACCTTCACGATAATCATCAATTGGAGCGCATGTACAAATCAGGTTGCGGTCGCCATAACCATCGTCGATACGGCTAACTGTTGGCCAGAATTTGTTTTCGCGAATCCATGCTAATGGAAATGCAGCTTTTTCTCTTGCATATGGTCTGTTCCAATTATCTGCAATAACAACCTCTTGAGTATGAGGAGCATTTTTCAAAACATTGTTTTCTGGATCCACTTTACCATCTTTAACTTCAATAATTTCGTTATATATTGCAATCATAGTTTCAATAAAACGATCTAGCTCTTGTAATGATTCACTTTCAGTAGGTTCCACCATAAGTGTACCATGCACTGGAAATGATAATGTTGGAGCATGGAACCCATAATCCATCAATCGTTTAGATATATCGGTTTCGGTAATGTTTGCCATTGGCTTAAAGTTACGACACTCAAAGATCATTTCATGAGCAACAAAACCAGTTTCGCCTGAATACACAACATCGTAATACTTTTTAAGTGATGCAGCCAGATAATTTGCATTTAGAATTGCCATTTTACTAACACTTGTTAGTCCTTCGCCACCCATCATTTTAATAAATGCGTGAGAAATGGTTAAAACACTTGCACTGCCCCAGGGAGCTGCAGAAACAGCTTTAACACCTTTTTCACCACCAACTTTTACAACAGGATGCGACGGTAGAAATGGTTTCAACTTAGCATTTACTCCAATTGGACCAACACCAGGACCACCACCGCCGTGAGGAATTGCAAATGTTTTATGTAAATTTAAATGGCAAACATCAGCGCCAATAGTTGCTGGATTTGTTAATCCTAGCTGGGCATTCATATTTGCACCATCCATATATACTAAACCACCATTTTTGTGGATTATCTCATTCATTTCCTTAATACGGCTTTCGAAAACACCGTGTGTTGATGGATAAGTAACCATGAAAGCAGCCAAATCATCTTTGTGTTCTTCAGCTTTTTTCTTTAAATCATCAACATCGATATTCCCGTTTTTGTCGCACTCCACAACAATTACTTTCATCCCCGCCATAACAGCACTTGCAGGATTAGTTCCATGAGCTGATGATGGAATAAGAGCAACCGTGCGATGACCCTGACCATGTTCAATATGATACTGACGGATAACCATTAAACCAGCATATTCACCTGCAGCACCTGAGTTTGGCTGGAATGAAATTGCTTCAAATCCGGTAACTACTTTTAGGTCGTCCTCAAGTTCACTAATTAACTGATGGTATCCTTCGGCCTGATCAGCAGGTGCAAATGGATGCATTCCGCCAAATTGTGGCCAGCTCATTGCAAACATTTCAGTTGCAGCATTCAGTTTCATTGTGCATGAACCAAGTGAAATCATTGAATGAGTTAACGAGAAGTCTTTTCTTTCAAGCTTCTTGATATATCGCATCATTTCAGTTTCGGAACGGTATTTTTTAAATACGTCCAAGGTTAAGAAATCGCTCTTGCGTTCGAATTTTTTATCAAAAGCAATAGTCGTTGATGTCTGATTTAATTTTTCAGCATTTTTACCTGCAGCTTTAGCAAAAACATCAATAGCATTGTTTACATCCTGAATAAGAGTTGTTTCATCGGTACTAATACCAATTGTTTTTTCATCGATATAGTTAAAATTGATTTCTTTTTCGAGAGCTAATTTTTTAATATCAGCGACTTTTATACTACCCAGATCGATTCTTAATGTATCGAAAAAGTCTTTGTTTTCTTGTTTATATCCTAATGCCTGTAGTTTCTCATTTAACGTAACTGCCATAGAATGAATATGCATTGCAATACGTTTTAATCCTTCGGCACCATGATAAACTGCATACATTCCGGCCATATTAGCTAATAAAGCTTGCGAAGTACAAATGTTTGAAGTAGCACGCTCACGTTTAATATGTTGTTCGCGCGTTTGCAAGGCCATTCTTAATGCTAATTTATTCTGAGCATCTTTTGAAACACCAATTATACGACCTGGCATGCTTCTCTTAAACTTATCCATTGTTGCAAAGAAACCAGCATGAGGACCGCCATAACCCATAGGTATACCAAACCGCTGAGTTGAACCAATAACGGCATCAGCACCCCATTCGCCAGGAGGAGTTAATAAAACTAGGCTCATAATATCAGCTGCCACTGCAACAGCAATTTCTTTTTCATGAGCTTTGGCAACAAATTCTTTATAATCTATAATCTTACCATCAGCAGCAGGATATTGAACGATTGCACCAAATACCTTATCATTAAAAGCAATATCTGTAAATTTACCTTTCAAAATTTCAATTCCGAGCGGATTTGCACGAGTTTCGATAACATCAATCGTTTGTGGAAAGATATTTTCATCAACGAAGAATATATTTGCTTCGTTTTTAACCTGTGCTCTTGATCGTGAATTATGGAACATGATCATTGCTTCAGCAGCTGCAGTTGCTTCATCGAGTAATGATGCATTAGCAATTTCCATTTTAGTAAGATCCATAACAACAGTCTGGAAATTTAGCAATGCTTCCAATCGACCTTGTGAAATTTCTGCCTGATATGGAGTATATGATGTGTACCAGCTTGGATTTTCGAGAATATTGCGTTGAATTACTGCTGGTAATATGGTATCATAGTAACCCATACCAATAAATGTTCTAAAAAGCTTATTTTTAGAAGCAATCTTCATTAATTTCTGCAGATACTCATACTCACTAATTCCTTTTGGTAAATTAAGTGGCTTTTCAAGACGAATTGTTTTTGGAACAGTTTTATCAATTAGTTCGTCGAAGTTTGAAACCCCGATCTTCTTTAACATTAAATCTATTTCATGATCGCGAGGACCATTGTGACGTTGAATAAAATTATCAAGAGCCATAATTAGGATATTATAATAGTTAGTATTAGAAGTTTAAAAAACATTCAAAATTATAAAATTAGATAAAAGAATCATCATAATAAATATCATGTAATGAATTAAAAATGCATGTTATAAAACAACAATTCATCCTCTTTGTTTAGGGCCCACTATTAATGATTTGTAAAAAACGGGTTGGTGTTTTTTTCAAAACCAATAGTTGTTTTTTCGCCATGACCCGAATAAACCACCACATTTTCTGGTAAAGAAAACAAATTCTGTTCTATTGAATTAATAATTGTATCATAATCACCCCCAGGAAGGTCTGTTCTGCCAATGCTTCCTTTAAAAAGGACATCTCCGACAATAACAAATCCATCTTTTTCGCAATAAAAAGCAATGCAACCAGGTGAGTGGCCGGGAACATGTAATACTTTTAATTTCGTATTTCCAAATTCAATAATATCGTTATGATTAACCCAAACGGTTGGCATTGGTGGTTTCTGAATATTAAACCCAAATGCAATAGCCATGTCATTTGCCCTCTGCAGCAATGGTAAGTCATCCTGATGAGCAATAGATGGTACATTAAACTTTTCAACTAAAAAAGCATTACCCAATATATGATCGATATGACAATGAGTATTCAAAATCTTTTTTACGTTCAGTCCTTTTTCTTCAATAAATGTAATCAATAGGAGCTGCTCATTCGTATCATTACACCCAGCATCAATAACAACACATTCGTTTGTTTCATCAAACAAAATATAGGTATTTTCCTGAAATGGATTAAAAACAAAAGATTTTATCTGAGTCATTCGTTATAATTTTGGTTATTGTTTTCCTTTAAGCATGGGTACAAATGCAAAATATCCATGTTCTGTTTCTTTAAATTCATCTTCGTCGATTCTGTCAATTGTCATCATAACCTGACCTGATGAACCTCCAACAGGAATTACCATTCTGCCTCCGACCTTTAGTTGTTTTAGAAGTTCTCTAGGAATTTCAGGTGCTCCGGCAGTTATAATAATCTTATCAAATGGAGTTTGTGATGGTTGACCAAGATACCCATCACCATAATAAAAATAAGGTTTATAACCCATTTCGTTAAGTATTGTTTTCGCTTTTAAGAAAAGCTCACGGTGACGTTCAATGGTATGAACTTTTGCACCTAACTCGAGCAATATGGCGCACTGATAACCCGATCCGGTACCTACTTCAAGAATTTTATCGTGTTTTTTAACTTCTAACAATTCGGTTTGAAATGCAACAGTATAGGGTTGCGAAATAGTTTGTCCGGCAGCAATCGGAAATGCCTGATCGCGATATGCAAATTCTACAAATCCACTATCCATAAAGCAATGCCGTGGAACTTTTCCAATAGCTTCAAGCACTCGGACATCTTTAATTCCTTTTTCCTTAATCGTTTCAACCAGTTTCTGCCGTAATCCTTTGTGCCTGTACGAATCAACCATTTAATATTCTCCGGGTATTAAAAAATAAAAAACAAAGATAAGAGAACAATTCACAAATTTCAAAGCTCCAATCTAGATTGATAAAACAAGACCATAGTCATTTACCCATTGATAATTGATAATTTGCTAAATAACAACAACATAACACAAACCAATGTTGGTTATTAACACAATAACGTTGATAAATAGCTGTCTGATTGTGAACTGTAATTTTTTAAATGAACTAAGTTTGTAGAAACAACCCTGATTTATTATGAAAATTGGCATAATTGGTATCAATTCATCGACCGAAGAATCGAAAGTTGAACAGCTTAAAAACTCCTTGGAAAGCAATCTTTATGGGATTTTCTCACCTCACAGAGAAGAAATTCTACCCTTAAGCAAACGATTTGATCTTGACCTTTTTTCATCGGCCCATTTACTTTTTGAAACTGTAGATGCTATTTATTTTGCTAATTCTTTAAAGCCAAATATTGAATTTGCAATAAATGCATTAAAAAAATCATGCTATTTATTCATTGAAGATATATCAGAGCTAAGCCTGGAAGAAATAAAACAAATTTATAAAATAGCATTAGAAGCACAAATCAAGATTCATATTAAAAATGCATATTTATTTGCACCTGAATATCTTATTGCGTCCTCATCAATTTCTTTGCCCCAGCTCATTGAAATAAACCAGGAACAAAATTTCTTTTTCAGACCTAAAAACTATTTCTACGAAATTTTCAATGATGTAAGTCTGGCTATAACGACGGCTAGTTCAGGAGTAAAAAAAATATCTGTAAATGCTATCCCTATTGACTTAAATCATTTTAGTCTAATCTATATCCGTCTTGATTTTGACAATGGATGTCAAACAACCATCAAATACAATAACATTTCTAAAGACAAGCAAAATACTGCAACATTTTATCAATCAAATCAACTTATTAAAATTGATTTTTCGAATCACCTTGCTTTGAAACAGGATATAATTCATGGTCAGATAATTACAACAGATTTTAAAACAGAGACAAAATCCTCCATTGATATTGAGTTAAAGCACTTTCTGCACTTAGTTAAAAGTGATAACAATACCAATATTAGTGAAACACCCAACGAATTGTATATGATTCAGGTTACACAAACCATAATGGAAAAGCTTTATCAATTATTAAATCCCACTTTTCTGAATAATAATTAACAGTAGTTTTATTATTTTTACCAAAACAACATTTTTGTTTTATTTGCGTTGTAAATCTTACTTGTTTACTTCAATTTTTTCATGAATAAAACTTTACACACATTAAAGTATATTGCTTTTGATTTTTTATCTGCTATTCTGAGTTGGACAGCATTTTACAGTTATCGCAAGTTATACATTGAACCTCAGAAATTTGGTTACGAAATACCCATCGAATTAACATCACGATTTTATATCGGGATAATCGTAATCCCCTTCTTTTGGATATTTTTATATTACTTAACCGGTTATTATAAAGACATATATCGTAAATCGAGACTAAAAGAACTTGGTCAAACAATTTTCACTACTATTATTGGGGTTATTATTATTTTCTTTACCTCATTACTCGATGATGAAATTGTTTCGTACCAGAATTATTACCGTTTATTTTTTGCATTGCTCATTATTCATTTTATTGTTACCTATATACCTAGATTAATTATTACAACGCAAACCAATAATAAAATTCATAAACGAATTTATGGTTTTAACACACTGATTATTGGGGATAACAAAAAAGCAGTTGAAATTTTTAAGAATATCGAAAACCAAACAGAATCAACCGGTAATAAGTTTATTGGTTTTATAAATCTTATTCAAAAAGAAAGCTATTTACTCGAAAAATATATTCCCAATCTCGGTTCGTTTAATCAAATCAACCAGATTATAAAAGAAAACCATATTGAAGAGATAATAATAGCATTGGAATCGAATGAGCATAAAGAAATTGAAAAGATTATAAACAACCTTCAAACCAACGATGTAATTCTCAAGGCGATTCCGAGCATGTATGATATACTCACGGGTAAGGTAAAAATGGCCCAGATTTATGGAACACCATTAATTCAGATTTCTCATAGTTTGATGCCTACATGGCAGGAACACACCAAGCAAGCTATTGATTTTGTTTTATCATTTATTGCTCTGGTTATCTTATCACCACTCATCATGTTTTTAGCCATTGGTATAAAATTAACTTCAAAAGGGCCAGTACTTTATAGCCACGAAAGAATTGGACGATTCGGAAAACCATTTACCTTGTACAAATTCAGATCGATGGCGGAAGATGCAGAAACAAATGGCCCAGCATTATCTTCAAAAAATGATTACAGGATAACTCCTTTTGGTAAGTTTATGCGTAAATCGAAACTTGATGAATTACCCAATTTTTATAATGTTTTAAAGGGTGATATGTCGTTAGTTGGTCCAAGACCTGAGCGCAAGTACTATATTGATCAGATTATTCAAAAAGCACCACATTACTTGCATTTACAAAAAGTTAAACCTGGAATAACATCATGGGGACAGGTAAAATATGGTTATGCCGAAAGCGTTGATCAGATGGTAGAAAGGCTTAAATACGATATCTTATATATCGAAAACATGTCGCTTTATGTAGATTTTAAGATAATGATTTATACCATATTAACCATATTTAAAGGACAACATATTTAATCACCATTCATTAATTGGGTTAACGCAAATTTATCAATCACTTTATAAATTGGTCCATTTGGAGTTAGAACACTTTCATAAAAGACAATTTCATTAACAAACACTTCCTGAAATTTATAGTCATTGTATTTTTCAATGAGATCATTTAGAATATTTTTCTGTTTAAGATGTTTTATTCTTCCAAGTGTCAAGTGTGGCCTAAATTCCTTCTCTTCAACCTGAAAATCGAACTTCAATAACACGCTATCAATGCATTTTTTTACCTCATACAGTTTATCTACATTTTCGACACCAAGCCATATAACTCTGGGATCGTGAATATTTTTAAAAACACCAAGTCTTTTTAGAGTAAATGAAAACACCTTGGTATCTTTCAATTGTACTCTTAGTTTATTACAAATATCAGCAATCTGATTTTCGCTAGTCTCACCAAGAAAAAACAAGGTTAAATGCATATTATCCGCATTAACCCAATTAATTAATGAGTCTTTAAATTTTATTTTAAGATCAGAAAATAATTTATTATTATCATCCATTAGAGTTGATTTTACAGCAATAAAAGTACGTTTCATAGCTATTACATATTGAAATCAATACAAATTAACCCTATATTTACAATTAGTCAATAAAAAGTAGAAACATTAAAACAGTTTATTATGAAAAAAGTAGCTGTTGTACTATCCGGTAATGGTGTTTTCGATGGATCTGAAATTCACGAAGCTACCCTAACCCTTTACTCGATAGTCAAAAATGGTGGATCCTATGAGATCTTTGCTCCCAATATCGAACAGCACCATGTAATTAATCATATTACAGGCGAAACAATGCCAGAAAAAAGAAATGTACTGGTTGAGTCAGCGCGTATTGCACGCGGGAAAATTAAAGACCTTGCTAGTTTTAAATCAGGTGATTATGATGCACTTATTTTTCCGGGTGGTTTTGGAGTAGCCAAAAACCTTTGCAGCTTTGCTTTTGATAATATTGACTGTAAGGTTAATAAGGATGTTGAAAAAGCAATCCGCGACATGTTTGAGCAGAAAAAACCAATTGGTGCATTATGCATTTCGCCAGTACTTTTGGCAAAAGTACTTGGCCATATTGAACTTACTATTGGACATGACAAAGGTACTGCTGATGCTATTAGAAAATTTGGAGCTACACACAAGGAAACAAATCACGGCGAGGTGGTAATTGATAAGAAAAATAAAATTGTTACCACACCTTGCTATATGCTCGATGCAACCATTGCTCAAATTGGCGATGGGGCAAACAACCTGGTAAAAGCTATTTTTGAATTAATATAAAATATAAAAGCTGCAAACGCAGCTTTTATATTTGTCCATGTTCGATAAGAATAACTATTCTTTCTATATATTGATCAACTCCATCGGCATCATATTCGGTTTTTAAATCAGAACCAAATAACCGGGCAATAGCTTGCCAGAATACAGCAGAAAAACTACCTCGTAACTCCTTAAGTAATGCGTATGAAGTATTTCCCGTTTCTCTATCAATTAATTTTAATAACAACCGACCCTGAGTTATGGTTAGCTTTTTAAGTTGTGGACCAAATTCATCAAGTAATTGTTGTTCAATTGTTTTAGTAAATGCTTTTTGTTCTTTCTCGGTTTTAAGCTTAGCATATTCTCGTTCTAGTTCGTCTAGTTTATCCTTAGCAAGCCGTGCATAGGGATAAACCCTTTTTAAATCGCGTACTAACTTTGTATATCGTCTTGCCTCTTGTTTGCTTTTAAAAATAATCTCTGGAAAAATAACAATTTCTTCCAAATAGATATTAGGGATGGTGTCTCCATCAAGTATTATAGCTCTTGTGACAATAATTGAATCAGAGTTTAAAGTACTATTTTGCGAAAATGACTTGATACCAATTCCAGCAATTAAGATAAATATTATGAGGGCTCTAATTTTCATTTCTCAGAATAAATAATTTACAATATTACGAATGAATTTACAAATTGTTTTGGATTTAGAATTGTTTATATATAATTCGAGAAGAAAGGTAAAACAAAACAGCATTTTTGTTGTATCATTTAGAAATATATTTTTGTATATCTTTAGAACAAATTTCGTACTAATATGGAAGAACACGACCGTGATTATACCAATGGAGAAATAACCGTTTATTGGCAACCATCCAAATGCATTCATTCTACCATCTGCTATACGCGCTTAAGATCCGTTTTTGATCCTGTTAAGCGACCTTGGGTAAATATGAATGGGGCTTCGACAGACAAAATAATTGCAATTGTAAATGACTGTCCTACAGACGCATTAACATTTTCATGGAATAAAGATTTAAAACAAACAGAAACACCTATAAAAGAAGAACCCAAAGAAAACATTGAGATAGAACCATCAACCAGAATCCAGATTATGCAGAATGGGCCAGCCATTATTTCTGGTGATTTTGTAATAAAAGATATAACTGGCAATAAATTAGCCAAAGCAAATACTATTGCGATATGCAGATGTGGTCATTCAAACAATATGCCTTTTTGCGATGGATCACACAACAAGTCAGGTTTTACTGAAAAAAGATAAGGCTAAGTGGAGCAGAAAATAAACCATTCGCAAAATAAGTTTATTAAACTCATTTTACTATCGCTGGGATGTATTTCATTAGGGTTAGGGATTTTAGGGATTTTCTTGCCATTATTACCAACAACTCCATTTTTTCTGTTATCTGCTTCATTGTTTTTAAGAAGCTCAAAAAGACTTTACAATTGGTTACTAAATCATAAATACTTTGGCAATTACATAAAGAACTATCTGTTTCATAAAACAATAACCTTAAAATCAAAAATCTATTCCATTTCTTTGTTATGGATTTTTATCTTATTTTCAACTTTTTATATAGTTACTCATTTAATAGTTAAATTGTTACTATTAGTAATTGCAATTGGTGTAACGGTGCATATTTTATCATTTAAAACCGCAGACAAGAAATGATTACAGTTCTTCTACTTATGTCGGCAGGAATAATTATTGGATGGATTTTTCATTCAAAAGAAAAATTCCTTAAAGCAACAGGCTACTTAACTAATTGGGCAATTTATGCATTGCTTTTTATGCTTGGATTATCGGTAGGTACGAATGAAAAAATCCTTAACAACTTTGGAAAAATTGGTTTTCAGGCAATTACTTTAACATTATTTGCTGTTATTGGAAGTATCCTTTTTGCCTGGCTAACCTATACTCTTTTTTTTAAGAAGCGATGAAAGGAAGTTTAATCATATTGGCTTTTTTTGTTGTAGGTATTTTGGCAGGATTTTATAAGATACTACCAGAACAACTTCTGCAGAATGATTACAGTTTATATGCCCTGTATTTACTAATGTTTCTTGTTGGTATTGGTGTTGGTAGCAACAAAAACGCCATCAACCTGATTAAGGAAGTAAATTTTAAAATAGTATTAGTTCCTGTTTCAATTATCTTAGGTACATTTATTGGCGTTTCCATCTTTTCATTAATTCAGGATAATTTATCATTATTAGAATCTTTGGCTGTAGGTTCGGGATTTGGGTATTATAGTCTTTCCAGTGTATTAATTACAGAGGTTTCGGGCGAAACATTGGGAGTTATAGCGCTGCTATCAAACATTACACGCGAGATAGTAACTCTGCTTCTAACTCCTGTTTTTGCAAGATACTTTGGTAAACTAGCTCCAATTGCATCAGGAGGAGCAACTGCTATGGATACTACATTACCAATAATAACAAAATATATTGGTTCCGATTATGCTATTATCTCAGTTTTTAGTGGAGTAGTTCTTACCATTTTAGTACCATTTCTCATCGCAATTATCCTTTAACCTAGTGACTATCTTTTACTAATTATAAAAATTTATACTCCTCTTTTATTTACATTATACATCAAGTATTATTAATTTTACATCAATCAGCAATGACAAATAAAACAATTAATATGGCTTCAAAAATACAAGTTGATGTCCGTTCAGAGATCGGAGAACTTGAAGGTGTTATTTTGCATACTCCCAGTAGCGAAATAGAGAATATGACACCTCAAAACGCAGAAAGGGCTTTATATAGCGATATTCTTAATCTCTCAGTAGCTAAAAAAGAATACGCTCAGCTTAGTGGTGTGCTGGAAAAAATCACCAAAACTTTTGAGGTCAAAGATCTTCTATTTGATATTCTCGAAAATCAAAAAGTCAAAGAGACATTGGTTCAGAAAATATGTCAGTACGAACAGAAATGCCATTTGAATAAGTATTTACTTTCACTTAATTCAAAAGAACTTGCGCAACAGTTAATCGAAGGGGTTATTCAAGAAAAAGACACCCTAACAAAATACTTAAGTAAAGAACGCTATGAGCTTGCACCATTACATAATTTCTTTTTTACCCGAGATTCGGCAGTAGCGATACTCAATGATGTATTGATTACACGTATGGCTAATACAATTCGTGAGCGCGAATCATTAATAATGGAAGCTATTTTCGATTACCATGAATTGTTCCTGACAAAAACAATAAATCCTTTAAATAGCAACACATTTACTCCACAAACAACTATTGAGGGAGGTGATGTTCTTATTGCTCGTGATGATATTTTATGCATAGGTCAGGGAACAAGAACTACATCGCAAGGAATTGACTTCATCCTTGAAAAACTTGTCAGACAGAAAGACAAAAAATATCATATTCTGGTTCAGGAGCTACCCTATAAGCCCGAATCATTTATTCACCTCGATATGGTATTTACATTTCTTGACAAGGACTCGTGCATGGTTTACGAACCATTGATTTTACAGGCTAATAGATTTGAAACCATCCATATTCAAATTGAAAATGGAAAAGTAACAAAAATTGTTAATGAAGAGAATATGGTTACTGCCCTTAAAAAACTTGGAATGGATTTAAAGCCAATTTGTTGTGGTGGGATGAAAGACAGATGGGTTCAGGAGCGCGAACAATGGCACAGTGGAGCTAACTTTTTTGCTATTGGCCCGGGAAAAGTAATTGGCTATGAACGCAATGCATATACTATTGAAGAACTTAATAAAAATGGGTTTGAAGTTATTAAGGCTGGTGATATTATTAAAAATAAAACCGACATTTCCAACTTAAAAAAATATGTAATTACCCTCGAAGGATCGGAGTTACCAAGAGGTGGTGGTGGAGCAAGATGTATGACAATGCCTATCCGAAGAAAACAAATAAAATGGTAAAAAGAAGAGGATGCTTTCAATGGCATCCTCTTTTTATTAATTATTTTCGCAACAGTTTTTTTTCTTCTTTCCTATTCCCTTTCCACCTAGGAAACCCCATCCACCGCTGCCAAGTAAAAATCCAAATGCATACCAGGCTCCAGTATTATTCTGTGCATAAATAGTGATATCATCTCTGAAAAACATTAGAACAAAATCGATAGGTGCAATAACTCCATGCCATAAACCACCCCAGAATCCAAAGGTATGACCATCGAGGCAAGCTTCAATCACTTCTTTATTTGAACAACTGCTTAACACAACAATTATAAGCAATCCTGCTACCACAAAAAATGTACTACTTATTTTTTTCATAATTTTTAATTATTTGTTGATTCCCATTTATGGTTTAGTTTTTATCTTAGGACAATTGCATCCCTCATGAAAACGATAATAAATACCAACATTCAGGGAAGGATATAGTTGGTTTTTATAATCAAAGGTAAAGTCAAAAGTATCCATATCATTTCCCTTCCAAAAAATATATAAAAAACCTAATTCGGTAAATACACCCCAGTTGGGATTTATCGAAAATTCACGACCAATTCTCAAATCGGTCATAAAATAATTATTTGTAGCTGCATCTAATATAATCCCATTATATGCAAAACCGGGATTAATATACCAGGGTTTTATCTCCGAATGCTTCCTGCTTCCCATAAAATGATAAAGATATCCGGCCCTCGCTGAGATCAAAAAATTATCACCTTCCGGAAGGGTTCCAACAGCAAAACTAAAACCAGACTGATCTTTATGCCATTTGTAGCCAACATTTATATACTCCGGTATACCAAAACCAACGGAAATACTCGATTGGGCTTTAAGCTGATTTCCGTTTAATAATAAAACAGTTGTAACAAATAATATAATAAAGAAAACTTTTGTTCGCATTATTAATTATTGAACGAGTTGTTTAACCAAATCGGCAGCTTCCTGTAAGGTAATTGCCGAATGCACTTTAAGTCCCGATTTATCTATCAACATCTTTCCTTCAGCCGCATTGGTTCCTTGTAATCGAACAATTACAGGAACATTAATTGTTCCTATTGCTTTGTATGCATCCACAACTCCCTGTGCTACACGATCGCAACGAACAATCCCTCCGAAAATATTAATAAGAATTGCTTTTACATTTGGATCTTTAAGAATAATTCTAAAACCTGCTTCAACTGTTTGGGCATTAGCCGAACCACCAACATCAAGAAAGTTTGCCGGATCACCACCCGCAAGTTTAATAATATCCATAGTAGCCATTGCTAAACCTGCGCCATTTACCATACAACCCACATTGCCATCTAACTTTACAAAATTGAGATTATATTTACCCGCTTCAATCTCATTTGGATCTTCTTCGTCTAAATCACGCATAATAGCATAGTCCGGGTGACGATATAATGCATTATCATCAAGGTTAACCTTAGCATCAGCGGCAAAAATTTTATTATCAGAAGTTTTGAATACGGGATTAATCTCAAATAAAGAGGAATCACTTTTTTCGTATGCATTGTAAAGTGCTATTACAAACTTAACCATATCTTTAAATGCAGCTCCATCAAGGCCAAGATTAAATGCTATTTTTCGAGCCTGAAAAGCTTGTATACCAACTTTCGGATCAATTTCTTCCTTAAAAATTAAATGAGGTGTTTTTTCAGCTACCGTTTCGATATCCATTCCTCCTTCAGTAGAATACATGATAATATTTCTACCAGCAGCTCTATTAAGCAACACACTCATATAAAACTCCTGAATCTTACTTTCGCCAGGATAATAAATACTTTGCTCGATTAAAACCTTATTTACCTTTTTCCCTTTAGGTCCGGTTTGATGAGTAATAAGATTCATCCCGATTATATCTTCAGCATATTTTTTAACTTCATCCATTGACTTGGCAATCTTTACACCGCCTCCTTTGCCCCGCCCACCAGCATGTATTTGCGCTTTTACTGCCCATGTTTCAACACCTGTTTTCTCTCTAATTTTTTTGGCCGCCTCAATTGCTTCTTCAACATTTTCGGCAACAATGCCCTCGGGTACAGCTACTCCAAATTGCTTTAATATACTTTTTGCTTGATATTCATGTATATTCATACTATCATTTGTAATTTAGTGTTTTTAGTATTTACGAAATTATCGATTTTTTATACATTTAACCAATTTTTATTACAGAATTTTCCTAATAAAGAAAATGAGAAAACTAAAGAATAGTGAGCTAAACAGGCTTGATGTAAGTGAATTTAAAAATTCAGAAAAAACACCTTTAATAGTAGTTCTTGATAATGTAAGGAGCTTAAATAACATTGGAAGTGTTTTCAGAACTTCAGATGCTTTTCTTATAGAGAAAATATATTTATGCGGAATAACAGCCACTCCACCTCATCGCGATATACAAAAAACAGCTCTAGGAGCCACAGAATCTGTAGAATGGAAGTATTTCGCAAATGCCATTGATGCAATTAATGAATTAAAGGAAAACCAATACAAGATCATTTCCATTGAACAGGTTGAAGGATCAGTTTCACTTGAAAGATTTGAAATTATAGAAAACCAGAAGTATGCTGTAATTTTTGGCAATGAGGTAAAAGGAGTACAACAAGAAATTATTGATAAAAGTGACATTTGTATTGAAATACCTCAGTTTGGAACCAAGCATTCATTTAACATTTCCGTAAGCGCGGGTATCGTCCTTTGGGAATTGTACAAAAAGATCAATTTATAAAAACAAAAAAAAGCGATTCATATGAATCGCTTTTCTATTTCTTCATTATTGATTTATTCAATAATTGCTTTAAAAAGTTCGTTTTCAAAATAGCTTCTGAATTCTAAATCAGTTTTTGCCATTTTTATTAGATCTTTATCTTTTGCAATCGCTGTTTTTAAGCTTTCAAGAACAACGCCTTCGTTACCAATTCTTGCAGCAATAACAGCTTTCAAATAGTAATTCATTGCACAATCTTCTTCAACTGCATCGATAGTTTTCATAGCAGAATCATTTTTACCTGCTAATAACATAGCTAAAGCAGTATTGAATGATTTAGAATCCTGGAAGTAATTAACAGCTGCTTCATAATCGCCATCCATTATTTTTAAAATACCAAGATTATAATTAACTGCTTTACCAGCATCTGTAGCTTCTAAGAAAAATTTCTGAGCATTTTCTTTATCACCGTTTAATAATGCAATTACACCTAAGTTATTGGTAATAATTGGATCACCTGATTTTATTTCATTTGCTTTTTCGAAATTAGCTTTTGCTTCAGCAACATTATTTAACATAATGTTTACATAACCTAAGTTATTCCAAGCTCTGAAACAACCAGGATATTTAACTGCAGCAGCAGTGTAAATTTTTGCTTTTTCTTCGTTTGTTTGAGCTAATTTACCAGCATATAATAATTCTTCAACATTTAAAGTATCAGGTTTATTAATAGCAAAATCTAAAATCTGTTCATCGCTAAATCCTGTTTTTTCAACATTAATAACAATTTCTGATCTTCTTAACTGAGGAAGAATTTCATCAGCTAATACTTTATATGTTGCAGAAATATTTTTTATTTCTTTTTCACGAACGATAGGATCTGAATACATAGAAAGAACTCTTAAAATGATGTCTTTATCCTGTATTGTTGATGCTTCAACTAGTTTTTTAAATCCGTCCCAATCTTCAGCAGTTGATTTCATTTGATAAATAGCAGTTGCATCTTCTTTGCTCATTTTAGTTTTGCCAACTACTTTAGCTAAATACTGATCAGCAGATTTTTTTCTTTCAGCAGACAATTTATCGTTTAAAGCTTCAGGTCCATCTGGTGAAGCATATGATGAAATTTCAATTCCTTTGAATTTTTTATTTGCTGTTTCAAGGCTTTCTTTAACAAATTTCTCAAGTTCTACAACATCCTGAGCAGTTAATTCAGTTTTGCGAACATCTGAACGTTGAATCACATAATGAATATCAGCATTTTTAGATTCAGCATTAATTCTCTGGAAATTATCAGGAAAAGTAATTGATTGAGGATCAACTTGAACTAACAATGGAGTGGTTATAATACCATCAGCAACTTTTAAAGAACCCAATTCTAATGATTTGTCTTTTACAGAAGCAACAACTTTAACTTGAAGCTCACCTTTTCTCATGGCTTCTTCGTACTTGAATTCACCTGGCAATTCAATAGCACCACCTGTTTCAAAGGCAATAACTTTGTTGTTAGCTTCAACTTTTTCGCCTTGATAAGTTTTAGGTTCACCTACAACTTCGCCTCCATCGTATTTATAAATAGGAGTAAACTCACAAATTGCACTTTTATTGAACCATTCGGCAGGAATATCACCATTTATAGTGTATTTTACCATACCTCCATGCACTTCCAATATTTTTGGAGTAACATTATACTTAAGGTTTGAAGCTTCTTCTTTCATTTTATCTAGTCCGCCGCAACTACTTAAAATAATTGCTACGAATAAGAAAGACGCAAAATAATTAATTCTTTTCATAGTTTGATTGATTATTTGTTTAAAATTTTAGTTTATTCATCCAATACAATATACAAACTTACTAATGTTTAATCAAAAAAAAAAAAATACATGGAAAATATTTAACTTTAGTGGGTTAAATAATCTGTCTGTGGATTCCTTTCTTGTATTTTTCCTGAAAAATTACATTTTTAATCTTTTCATAATCGTCTTGATTCTCAACAAAATCCAATGTATTAATATCAATTATTAAAAAAGCAATATCTTCTTGCTTTTTGAAAAAATCAAAATAGCCATTTTGCAGTTTTTCGAGATATTCTTCGCTTATATCCTGCTCATAATCACGTCCTCTTTTCTTAATGTTTTTCTTTAAACGAGGTATGTCCTGATGCAGATAAACATATAAGTCAGGTTTTGGAATTGATTTATAAATGATATCAAAAATCTGTCGATAGAGATTATACTCATCATCCTTAAGAGTTGATCTGGCAAAAATAAGGGATTTCATAAAATAGTAATCGGCCACTGTAATCGTTTTAAATAAATCACGGGAAGTTAACTCTTTATTTAACTGGTGATAACGTTCGGCGAGAAATGATAGCTCGAGCTGAAAAGAGTATTTATCAGGTTCTTTATAAAATTTTGGCAAGAAAGGATTATCAGCAAATTGTTCAAGAATAAGTTTTGCATTTAGTTCAGATGAAATTTTTTTTGCAAAGCTTGTTTTACCTGCACCAATGTTTCCTTCTATTACCAGATAACTTAAATCCACTCAAATTAATTATTAAAAATTAAAGCTGCTTCAAAGATAAACTTCAAAACAGCTTTAAGAAATTTTACATAAAATATTTTATGAACAAATCTTAAGATTATTCAGAATATACTGGTTTCAGGTTTGTATTGTAAAAAAGAAAAGACAATCTGTCTGCAGCCTCATCAATTCTCATTGCAGTAGGTTTACCTCCACCATGTCCTGCTTTTGTTTGAATACGGATTAATACAGGATTTTTGCCAATATATTTTTCTTGCAATGTTGCAATATACTTAAACGAGTGAGCTGGCACAACTCTGTCATCATGATCTGCAGTAATTACCATTGTAGCAGGATAATTTAAACCATTGCTAATATTATGTAATGGTGAATAATGGTAAAGATTTTCAAAGTGAATTGAATCTTTACTTGATCCATACTCATCTACCCAAGCCCAACCAATAGTAAACTGATGATAACGTAACATATCCATAACACCAACCTCAGGAAATGCAACAGCATATAGATCTGGTCTTTGATTAACTACAGCACCGACTAATAAACCACCGTTTGATCCACCTCTAATGGTAAGTTTTTTTGGTGATGTGTAACCTTCATTTATTAAATATTCAGATGCAGCAATAAAATCATCAAAAACATTTTGCTTATTAAGTCCAACTCCAGCTTTATGCCAATTTTCGCCATACTCGCCACCGCCTCGTATATTTGCAAGAGCAAAAACACCTCCATTTTCAAGCAGAATCAATCGCTCTAAGCTAAATGAAGGCAGCTGACTGATATTAAAACCACCATAGGCATATAGCATTGTAGTATTTTTACCATTAAGTTCAAGTCCTTTTTTATGTACAATAAACATCGGTACTTTTGTTCCATCTTTGCTTGTATAAAATACCTGTTTGGTTTCATAATTAGAAAAATCGAAATCCAGTTTAGGTTCAAAAAATGGTTTTATAACTCCTTCATCGGTATTATAAATAAAAACAGTATTGGGCACTGTAAAAGAAACGAACGAAAAGAATACTTCATTTTCTGAGTACACACTGTTTATTCGACCTGCTGTACCAATTGCAGGCAATTCAATATCAGACAAATAATCACCCTTTAAGCTATATATTTCGAGTTTGGTTTGAGCATCTTTTAAATAAGAAGCAATAACCTTCCCACCAGCTAATCGGCAACTTGCCAACACATCTTTCTTTTCAGGGATAATGTCGATCCAATTTCCTATTTCAAGTGTGTTTACGTTAATTCTTACAAGCTTATATTTTGGAGCATTGTAGTTTGTAATTACAATCAGATTATCATCTACATGGTCTAATACTGTATAATCGTAGTTAAAACCTGTTGTTAGTTTTATAAAATTATCTTTTTTATGAAGGTTTTTAACATACAAGTTGTTTCCGTTTGTAGATTGTGTTTCGTAAATAAAAAGATATTTTTCATCTATAGAAACCTGAGCCCGGTAGTTTCTTAATGGATATTCTGGATTTTGATAAATTAACTCATCATTTGAAGCAATTGAGCCTAACTTGTGATAAAATACTTTATGATATTTATTCACACCTGAAAGTTCTGAGCCACTTGAAGGTTCATCGTAACGGCTATAAAAGAAACCATCCTTATACCATGCAATACCCGAAAATTTAATCCATTTAATATGGTCTTCAAGTTCTTTTCCGGTTTCAATTTCTTTAACAAGTATCTCATTCCAATCAGATCCACCTTTTGAAATCTGATAGGCCAGATATTTACCATCATTAGATACAGAATATCCTCCCAAAGCAATTGTTCCATCTTCTGATAAGGAATTAGGGTCAAGTAAGATCTTTGGTTCGTCTGTAAAGGAATTTTGCATATATAATACATCCTGATTTTGAAGACCATTATTTTTGAAGAAGAAATATTTTCCAGCTTTTTTGAATGGGGCTTGCATAGTTTCGAAGTTCCAAAGACTGGTAAGTCGTTCCTTAATTTTGTCACGATAAGGAATCTGTGACAGATAAGAGAATGTTACTTCATTTTGGGCTTTTACCCAGGCTTCTGTTTCCTGCGATTTATCATCTTCGAGCCATCTGTATGGATCACTTACTTCAACTCCAAAATATACATCCTTTTGATCTGCTTTTTTTGTCTCGGGATACTGTATAGTTCGCTTATTGCATGAGATCATTAAAGTAATTGCAATTAAAAAGATTGGAAATGTTTTTCGTATCATAATGGTAGGTTTTATTGTCGTTTGGTTCTATTCGTTTTTATATTAATTAATAAAGATAATTAATTAGTACTAAAAAAAATTAAATTTCTGCCTATAAATTTAATAAAGATATGAGTGTTTTCAAAATGTGTATTAAAGCGATGAGTTTTATAAAAAAAAAGACCTGATTTTCATCAGGTCTTTAAATTATCTAATTTATTCTTCTTTTTTCTTTTCGGGTCTCGGAAGTAATGCTTTTCGCGATAATTTAAGTTTACCGCTACGCTGATCTATTTCGATCACTTTTACTTCTATTTCCTGACCTTCTTTTAAGGCATCTTCAACTTTTTCAAGACGTTTCCAATCTATTTCAGAGATATGAAGCAATCCATCTTTGCCAGGAAGAATCTCGACAAATGCACCGAAAGCAACAATTGATTTAACGATACCATTATATACTTTCCCTACTTCGGGCACTTCAACAATACCATTAATTCTATATAAAGCTTTATCAATAGCTTCGAGGTTATCAGCAAAAATATCAACAATACCTATATCGCCTTCTTGAGTAATTGTAATTGTAGAACCTGTTTTTTCCTGAATATCCTGGATTATTTTTCCACCTGGTCCGATAACAGCACCAATCATATCTTTTGGAATCCTAATCTGAACTATTCTTGGTGTATGTGGTTTATAATCGGCTCTTGGTTCAGAGATGGTTTCAAGTATTTTGTTAAGAATATGCGCTCTGCCCTTATTTGCTTGTTCTAATGCTTTTTTAAGTATTTCGTAAGACAAACCTTCAATTTTAATATCCATTTGGCAAGCCGTGATACCATTTACAGTACCCGTAACTTTAAAGTCCATATCACCCAAATGGTCTTCATCACCAAGGATATCAGACAAAACAGCAAACTTACCTGATTTAGTATCTGTAATTAAACCCATTGCAATGCCAGACACAGGGCGTTTTATTTTTACACCAGCATCCATTAGAGCAAGAGTTCCTGCACAAACAGTAGCCATTGATGATGATCCGTTTGATTCTAAAATATCAGATACAACACGAATAGCATAAGGATTCTCTGCTCCTGTTGGAATCATTCTTTTCAAAGCTCTGTGAGCAAGATTTCCGTGTCCAATTTCGCGACGACCAGTACCTCTGTGTGGGCGTGCTTCGCCGGTTGAAAATGGCGGAAAATTATAATGTAAAACAAACTTTTCGGTACCACGAACCATTACCTGATCTATCATTTTTTCGTCAAGCTTTGTTCCTAGTGTTACTGTTGTTAAGGATTGTGTTTCGCCACGTGTAAAGATAGCTGAACCATGAGCTGCAGGCAGATAATCTATTTCGCTCCAGATAGGACGAATTTCATCAGTTTTTCTACCATCAAGGCGAATTCCTTCGTCTAAAATAAGATTTCGAACAGCTTCTTTTTCCACATCGTGGAAGTATCTTCCAACTAATCCTTCATTAAGCACTTCTTCGGGTTTTTCTGTTTTTAATATTTCAATAAAATCAGCTTTGATTTTATCAAACGCATCAGATCGTTCGTGCTTTGCTTTAAAAGTTTTGGCTGTTTCGTATGTTTTTGAGTAAAGATCTTTTTTAATTCTTTCGCGAAGAACTTCGTCATTAGTTTCGTGGCAATATTCGCGTTTCACAACACCTAATTGCTTGGCTAATTCGATCTGAGCAGTGCACTGAACTTTAATTATTTGATGAGCAAATTTAATTGCCTCTAACATTTCGGTTTCAGAAACTTCGTTCATTTCGCCTTCGACCATCATCACATTGTCGAAAGTAGCAGCAACCATAATGTCTATATCGGCACGTTCGAGCTCGGTAAATGTTGGATTAATAACCAGTTTACCATCAACCCTTGCAACACGTGCTTCGGAGATTGGTCCATTAAAAGGAATATTCGAAACACAAAGAGCAGCAGATGCAGCTAAACCTGCCAACGCATCGGGCATTGCATCTTTATCTGCAGAGATAAGGTCAACATTTACGAATGTTTCTGCATGAAAATTATCCGGGAACAATGGGCGTAATGCCCTGTCTATTAATCTCGAAACAAGGATTTCATAATCAGATGGTCTTGCTTCGCGTTTAAGAAATCCACCAGGGAATCTGCCAAACGATGCAAATTTTTCTTTGTATTCTACTGAAAGAGGCATAAAATCAACATTCTCTTTTGCTTCTTTTGCCGAAACAACAGTTGCCAAAAGCATTGTGCGCCCCATTTTAACTACAACCGATCCATCGGCTTGTTTTGCCAATTTACCTGTTTCAATGGTGATAACACGTCCATCACCCAGATCGATTGTTTTTTCTACTAAATTGTACATATATATTGTATTAAATTAAATGGCATACCTGCCTTATTATAAGAAAAAAGGCAATCTGAAAATTGCCCTTTCTGGTATTATTTACGGATATTTAGATCTTTAATCAAACCACGATATTTCTCTATATCCTGGTCTTTTAAATAATCGAGTAATCTTCTACGACGACCAACAAGCTTAAGAAGAGCTCTTTGTGTGCTAAAATCTTTCTTGTTAATTTTTAAATGTTCGGTTAAATGACCAATACGATGAGTGTAAAGTGCAATCTGACCCTCCGTTGAACCTGTGTTTGTTTCAGATTTCCCAAATTGCTTAAATATTTCCTGCTTTTTCTCTACTGTTAAATAGCTCATACTTTTTATTTATTAGTTTATCTAATCTTGAATATTAAAGATTTGCAAAAGTATCTATTTTTTTCAAATCAGCAATATAAATTGATAAAAAAGTTTGTTTTTTATCCTGTATTCCATTCTAATTCGCATGAATAATAATAGTTTTAATAAATACTCAACCCATTAAAATAATTTTGTTTCCAATCTGACAGTTCAGACAGTTTTTAGTATTGCAGTAATTGTTTTTAAGATGAATCAATGCTTGTGATGAAAGTGAATTATCGGAAGGAATACCAATCTTATTCCATGAATCAATAATACTGTTTTTTTCACTTTTTATTTTTTCAAGAAAATCCAAGGCTCTTTGCTTAATAGTTTCGCTGCCAGTTTGTTTACCATAAACGAACAAAAATGGAATAACAGTATTAATTATTAAAATATCAACAGAACTCTCGCCAAGGCTTTTTTTCTTTTTAACCGATTCTTTATTAAACAAATAATGATTGATCCAGTATTCTGATGGTTCGACAAGCAGAAGTTCTTTTATTTCATCCAAATTCTTCGATTCAATAATCTTCGAAAAAAGAGTTGATGATTTATAAATCAGCATAGCAAACTGGGCAATTCGGATGGTTGGAAAGTTTCCGGGTCGTGACCGCAGAAATTTCCAAAGATGTTTTTCAACTGGCTTTAAACTGAACTTTGACTTTAAAAACAAATATTCCTTTTGTAATGATTTGTAATAATCATCCCCATTAGTATCGTTTAAAAATCCAGCCTGGCCAAAAAGCAATGCTTCAATTTGCAATAAACTGTTTTTATGTTTTGCCAGGTAACTCAGCGGTAATGATTTAGCAAGCAGTTCGAATGGTTCACTATTTAACTTAAACCCGAAATTATGAGCCAACTGAACATAAAAAGCAGTCTCCCAATTATTATTAAATTGATGTAACAAATCATCAATGCGCAGTGATTTTTCCACTAATCGTTCAATCGCTAGTTTGCTTATCCATTGATCAATAATAAAGAAATCAACTTTTGATATGTCCTTCTCACAAGGAATCCATAGTTTGTTTTGAAGCAGATTTTCGTAATTGGCTAATAATTTCTTATCAAACGTTAACTCAAGAGTTGGAATAGACTGTCCATCTGTTCTGAAAATCTCTTTGTCGTGATGATAAACAACCTGCAAAATCACATTGTCGTATGCTTTGTTGGTATTATGATTATGACTGAACCAATCAGATGAATTAATGTGAATCTCGACATTTCCAACCCATACTGTATTATCAATTTTTATTTTGGCATTAAAAAAATCGGGACCTGAATCGAAATTATGTGTTCCTGTTTTAATAATTTCAATATTTTGATCTGAAGTAGATTTGAGTTTTCCGGACATATATAATTTATATTTCCAGATATAATGCAGGAATTCTTCTTTCATAGGCTAATACTTAAGGTAAATTTCTCACCTATAAAAGTAATAAAAGAATTAAAATAGAACGGTAGTGACGCAGATTTTTATGACCTACCCGTATGGCAGGCGGGTTAGCGCAGATAAATAGAAAAATTAAAACCCAGATTTTTGTAATAAAACATCCATTTGTTGTTGCATTTCTCTAGCTTTTTCTGCAGCAACTTTATCAAATTGCTTTGTAATGTCAGCAAAAATGATCGCTCGTGAGGAGTTTACAAGGAGACCGCAGGATTTATTCATTCCGTATTCTGCAACTTGCTCCAAATCACCGCCCTGTGCCCCAACACCAGGAACGAGTATAAAATGATCGGGAACTATTTTACGTATTTCCTTAAACGATTCTGCTTTGGTTGCACCAACCACATACATCATGTTTTCCTTAGTTCCCCATTC